>JAUHYO010000189.1 GCA_030426325.1 Gammaproteobacteria bacterium
GTCGCCGGGATACCAGTTCTGCACGGTCGAGTACTTGATCTGCGCGTCTTTCATGGCAACCAGTTCCACCACCGCCGCGTGCAGCTGGTTCTCGTCTCGCATGGGCGCCGTGCAGCCTTCGAGATAACTCACGTAACTGCCTTCGTCGGCCACGATCAGCGTACGCTCGAACTGTCCCGTGTTCATGGCGTTGATGCGGAAGTAGGTCGACAGCTCCATCGGGCAGCGCACGCCCTTCGGGATGTAGACGAACGAACCGTCGCTGAACACTGCCGAATTGAGGGCAGCAAAAAAATTGTCTCGTTGCGGTACGACAGTGCCCAGGTACTTTCGCACGAGTTCCGGGTGCTGCTGTACCGCCTCGGAAAACGAACAAAAAATAACGCCGGCTTCACTGAGCTTTTTCTTGAACGTGGTTGCGACCGATACGCTGTCGAACACGGCATCGACGGCAACCCCGGCGAGACGTGCCCGTTCATGCAACGGGATACCCAGCTTGTCGTAGGTTTCAAGCAGTTTCGGGTCCACTTCGTCGAGGCTTTTGGGTCTGTCTGCATCGGACTTTGGTGCGGAGTAGTAGGAAATCGACTCGAAATCGATCGGCGGGTAGTGAACGTGGGCCCAGGTCGGTTCCGTCATCTCTCGCCACTGTCGATAAGCCTGCAGCCGCCACTCCAACATGAATTCCGGCTCTTTTTTCAGGGCAGAAATCGCGCGCACGACCGATTCATCGAGGCCCGGCGGTAGTCCCTCGCTCTCGATGTCGGTGACGAAACCGTGCGTATAGCGTCGATTGACTATGCTTTCAATATTTTCGGATGTCATAAGTTTGTCATGCCTTTCTCAGGCGTCCTTTTTTTCGACGTTGACTGGGAACCCGCCGAATCGAAACTGGGGAACGGGGCGGTTGCTGCGCAGCAGGTCGCTTAAGCTGACTTCATCGAGCGCGCTTCGAATCGCAACATTGATTTTTTGCCATGCGCCGCCGACGCTGCAAACGCCTTCGTGTTCGCATCGACTGTCGCTTCCGCTGCATTCGGTAATGGATACTGGTCCTTCAAGCGCATCGATGACATCGGCCGCACTGATACGACCCGCATCCCGGGCCAGCTGGTAGCCGCCATTACTGCCACGGGTTGACGTAACCAGGCCGGCTCGGGCTAGCAGCTTGAGTAATTTGCTGACCGTCGGCAGTGCTATGCCGGTGGCGCTGGCGACGTCAGCCGCGCTGCAAACCGCCGGCCGGTTTGCGGCGAGGTGCGCCAGCAAAACGGTGCCGTAGTCTGTGAGTTTGCTGATTCTGAGCATATTCTGCTCCGCCTGGCCGTGAATAAAGGACTATTTTAGTCCTATTTGATCCACGAGGCCATACCTGAACCGATAATCGCGCGTGACTGCAGCCTCTTTTTGCTATGCTACGCCGTCCCGAAAACTGGCTGAAAGCTTTGGATCGTTCCTCTGACAACCTGATTGAAATCCGGGATCTCATGTATTCCCGGGGATCCCGCGTCATCTTCAAGGATATGAACCTCACCATCAAAAGGGGGGAGGTGACCGCACTTATGGGTCCGAGCGGTACAGGCAAGACGACCCTGCTGCGCCTGATCACGCGCCAGCTGGTACCCCAGCATGGTGCGATTTTTGTCGACGGCGTTGATATCTCCAGCCTGAACCAGGCGGGATTGTACGAGTTGCGCAAACGCTTCGGGATGTTGTTTCAGAACGGGGCTTTGCTGACGGACTACAACGTGTTCGAAAACGTTGCCTTTCCGCTGCGCGAGCATACGAACCTGTCGAATCGCCTGATCCGGCATGTTGTCCTGACGAAATTGCATGCGGTCGGCCTTCGCGGCGCGGCGGATATGTGGCCTTCAGAGCTGTCCGGCGGCATGGCCAGGCGCGTTGCGCTGGCACGAGCGATGGTAATGGACCCGGAAATCCTGGTTTACGACGAGCCGTTTGTCGGACTCGACCCGATATCGATGGGGGTAATCGTTCGGTTGGTGCGGCGTATGAATGATGCATTGGGAATCACGAGTATTGTTGTCAGCCACGATGTTGCCGAAGTATCGACGGTCGCAGATTGCAGCTACCTGATTTCTGATGGCAAAGTTGCGGCCAGTGGCAGCCCGGACGAACTGCATGCCGCCAATTCCGAGTTGGTCAGGCAGTTCATGCATGGCATGGCGGATGGCCCGGTTGCGTTTCATTTTGAGGCGCCAAACTACGCCGAGCAGTTACTTGGCCGGGACGCCGAATGAATACGCTGGTTCGGGATATTTACAATTCGATTCACGAGTTTGTCCGGACTTTTGGGGCATTCCAGTTATTTTTCCTGCGCCTGATTCGTCATTCGCCGCGCATGATCGTCAGACGACCGGGATTGGTCGTGAAGCAGATTTACAATGCCGGTGCCTTGTCGCTGGTCATTATTATGGTTTGCGGCCTGTTTGTTGGCGGTGTGCTGGGGCTACAGGGCTATGCAAACCTGTCACGATTCAACGCCGAGGATTCGGTTGGCACGGTTGTCGCGCTGGCGTTGATCAAGGAACTGGGGCCGGTGATCACGGCCTTGTTGTTTGCTGGCCGGGCCGGAACGGCTCTCTCGTCCGAGATTGGCCTGATGAAGGCGACGGATCAGCTGGCCGCGATGGAGATGATGGCGGTCAACCCGGTTCGCCGTGTACTGGTACCAAGGTTTCTCGGCGGTGTGGTTGCGATGCCGTTTCTGGTCGCAATCTTCACCTGTATTGGACTTTTTGGGGCTCACCTGGTGTCGATTGACCTGTTGAGTGTCGACGTTGGTGCTTTCTGGCAACAGATGCAGCTATCGGTTTCCATGGATGACATCCACGAGGGCGTCATCAAGAGTTTCGTATTTGGTGTCGTCGCCAGTCTGTTGGCTGTTTGGGAAGGCTACAATGCCATTCCGACGGCTGAGGGCGTAGGCAGGGCGACTACCCGGACGGTGGTTATTTCGGCCATTGCCGTCCTTATTCTGGATTTTATGATTACCGCAGTGATGCTTTAGGGGGCTTCATGCAACAAACACGTTCGGTAGAAATTGGTACCGGTTTATTCGTCCTGCTGGGCATGTCGGCGCTGTTTTTCCTGACGACGCAAACGACCGGTGGCGACACATTTTCCGCGTCTGATACCTTCAAGGTGGAAGCGCGATTTGAAAATGTCGGCAGTCTCAAGAGCCGGGCGCCTGTGGCAATGTCGGGCGTTACGATCGGTCGCGTAACCAGCGTTGTATTTGACCCGGACTCACTGGAAGCCAAGGTCACCTTCGTCATTGACGCGAAGTACGACAAGATTCCGGATGATTCGGATGCCAGTATTTTGACGGCCGGCCTGCTTGGGAGCCAGTACATTGGACTGCAGGCGGGTGGCTCCGACACTTACCTTGAAGATGGCAGTGAAATTTATTTCACCCAATCAGCAATTGTGCTGGAAAACCTGATCGGCAAGTTTTTGGTTAGCTCCAATTCGGGAGACGATGAATGAGAGCGCTGATTTTATCGTTGGTACTGTGTGCGCTGCCGCTCGCAGCCGCGAACGCCCAGAACGAACTGGGCCCAAATGATGTCATCGAGGAAGCGGTTGCGCTGTTCGCCAGCAAGATGAACGGCCGCAACGACGAGCTGGCCGCAAACCGGGCAGCGCTGTATGCGCTGATCGACGAGATCCTGTTGCCTCGATTCGACCGGAAGTTCGCAGCCCAGGTGGTTCTGGCCAAGCATTGGCGAGGTGCCAGTGCGGCGCAACGCGAACGGTTTATCGAGGCTTTCTACCAGGCGCTGGTGCGCCGGTATGCCGACGGATTGCTGGAATTCCAGCAGGACATGGTGACGATATTGCCGTTTCGCGGTGATGAATCCAAACCTAGAACAAAGGTGAGGAGTACCGTCCAACTTACTGATGGAACAAAGGTTTCCGTCGATTACGAACTGGTGAAGCGGGACGCCGGGTGGCTGCTGTTTAATGTCGTGATAGAAGGTGTTTCGTACGTGCGAAATTTCCGGGCGGAACTCGATTCCGAGATTCGCGCATCCAGTCTCGAGGCCGTGATCAAAAGGCTCGAAAGCGAAATCAGCGATAGCAACAAGGGCTCGGCCGCAAGTGGCTGATTACGCGCTCGAGGATCGTGGCGATGGTCATTTTGCGCTCTCGGGCGAAATGACCTTTAGGACGGCTGAGCAGATTCTGAGGGCCAGTGAAGGGCCGTTCGAGGATCATACCCGCATCGAGATCGACCTGTCGGAAGTAACCCGCAGCGACTCGGCCGGGCTGGCCTTGCTTCTTGAGTGGGTAACCTGGGCCAATCACACGGTTCGCGAAATTCGGTTTTCCGGCATGCCGGACCGGGTGATGGCGATCGCAAAAACCACCGAGGTCGACGCGTTGTTGACACGTGGGGAGCGATGGTCGGGATTCATCGAGGCGCCGGAAACTCAGCAGGCCTGACCGCTGGCAGTGGGTCGGCGACCCTGGAGCCCGGCCCTAATAGTCTTCGTCGAAGTCCTCGTAGAAGTCATCCTCCGGCGGGTTGCCGTCATAGACTTCGTATTCCCGATTCTGCAAATAGGATTCGCGCAGCGTAACGTAAGGGTCTTTCGAGTCTTCGAGAAATTTCTCGGCCGCCAGCAGACTTTGTCTGAGATCAATAATCTGCAAGACGACGAGCTTGTCGCGCACCGACGTATTCTCATAGTGGTACAGGGGGCGTGAGAGCATGTCGACGGGCATCAGTACGACGTCACGAAGGGTTTGCGGGCCAAGAAACGGCAGCATGACATAGGGCCCGTCAGGCACTCCCCAGACCGCAGCCGTTTGTCCAAAGTCCTCCGGATACTCTTCCATGCCACCCGCGCTGGCGACATCGAACAGGCCGCCGATTCCCAGCGACGAATTGAAAAGAAATCGTCCAATTTCCGAAAATCCCTGCTTCGGTTTTCCTTGCAGGAAATTATTGAGCGCGGAGCGGGGCGTCGTGAGGTTTTGGAAAAAGTTGGAGATACCGTTACGAACCGGCCCAGGAAAAACCTTCTGATAACCGCGCGCAAGTGGCTTGGTTGTCACTTTGTCGACCGAAGTATTGAACGCATACAGCGTGCGGTTCATCGGTTCCCAGGGGTCGGCGGCGACACGTTGCTCGGGCGGAATCGAAGCGCAGCCCGAAAGAATAATCAGAGCCCCGATCGCGACAGCAGGAGCAGTCCGGGCGTGATACATGTCAGTTTGAACTGCGCGCGGCAACGCCGGTCGCGCGTGCCTGGTGTAATCGCCGGAGCTGTTCTTCCGACATAAACTCACGAATGAAATCGATGCGCGCCTCGAAGCGAATACGCTGGATCTCCTGCAGGTCCGGTAATCGCAATGCCTGCTGCAAATAGGTAATACCACCAATGAGGTCGCCGATCATCAGCCGATACTCTGACAGGTAATAGAGGGACTCTGCATTTTCGCCGGCCTCACTGGCCGCGCGCGCAATCAGGCGAACCTGGCCGGGCGTTGGCGAAACATTGTTCAGCAAGTCAAGCAGCATTGTATGCGCTTTCTGCGGCTGCTTGAGCTCCAGAAGTCGCTCGCCGTAGGCTATGACCAGCGGTACGTTGCGAGGGAACAGAACCAGAGCATTCTCAAAAACTTTCAATGCGTCGTCCTCTCTCCCAATCTTTACCAGGATTTCGCCCAGCGCAATGTGATAAGCGATCACATCCGGGTTGCGTTCAATCAGGTAGTTGCCGATATCCAGGGCCTTCGAGTACTCGCCATCACGCAGGTAGGCAAGCATTCGTCCGTAGCGTTCGACCTCGTTCTGGTTCTGGTAGGGGCGGTCTTCGAAGTAGGCGACGGCTTCTTTCGATGTGTCGAACTCGTACACTTTCATGCGAATTTTGGCAATGCGATAGCTAATGGAGTCCGTACTTCGTATCAGTGGATAGTCGCGGGCGCGATTTCTGGCTTCGGCAATTCGTGCCGTCGTAACCGGGTGGGTCATCAGGAATTGCGGCGCGCGTTCGTCGGGCGAACGGGTGTTTTGCCGGGACATGACATCGAAAAATGACGCCATGCCGTAAGGGTCAAATCCCGCGTTCGCCAGCGCTGCAATACCCACTCGATCCGCCTCGTATTCATTCGACCGGGTGAAATTGATTTGCTGCTGAATGGCTGTGCCCTGTCCGACGGCCATACCGGCCTGCGCGACATCCGAATTGCCACTGGCGACACCGGCCAGAATCGCACCCAGCATGATCGCGGTTGAAACGATGCTCTGGCGCGAGTTTGCATGAATGGCCCGCGCGATGTGCCGTTGGGTAACGTGCGCAACCTCGTGAGCGAGTACACCCGCGAGATCATCATCCACGCGGCCGCCGAGATCGACGCCCAGCACGGCACGAACTTCGCACCGCAGTGCGCAGAGCGGATCGGTATCTCGTACCCGGCGATCGACGCGAGCGTCTACGTCGAGATCGACGACGACGAGGTCGACGCCGCCCTCGCCCAGCGGGGGCTGGAGCGCGACAAGTTCGTGCTCTTCCTGTCGCGGCTCACCTCGGCGAAAGGCGTCGACGACCTCATCGACGGTTTCG
>JAUHYO010000190.1 GCA_030426325.1 Gammaproteobacteria bacterium
GCCGGCACCCGATCGCAATGTGTACGTAGGCGTAACAGTAAATTTTCAACCCGGCGGGCGCTGATAGTCGAGGCCGTGATGCAAATAGCGTGACAATACGTCAAATCAAAGAATATTCTGCGTACTACCGCGCAGACTCCTAGCGCCCGTTTTATTGGCCTCCTGGGCCGCAGGGCATGGTTTTTTGGCCGGTTACGCGCAGCAATTTGCCTGATAGCGTTGTTGCGGAGTGGGGCGAGCGCGTAAACTGCGTCGATGAAAAAAAATCAACTACCGGCGCTATGCCTCGCTGTGTCAATCGCTGTCACGTCAGTTTGCCTGGCCGACGTATCGATCGACAAACTGGTCGAACGCGCCGATTTGGCCGAAGGCCCGGTCGCGGTCCGCGATTTACCCCGTTATCGCGTACCGCGGCGGGTGCTCATTTCGGATAAGGGCATCGATGTTGACGGCATTGCCGAGGCGTTTCCGGAACTCGAATTTATCGTGGCCTCGAACCTTGCCGAAGCAATGCGACATGTTGCATCAGTCGACGCCATTCTTGGTTTCTGTGACGAACGGCTTTTCGCCAGGGCGCCGCAACTCGTATGGGTGCAGAATTACCAGGCTGGATCTGAGCGCTGTTTGACCGTCAGCGACGTTGCGAACGGTAGTGTCCTTCTGACGAATATGCAAAAGATGTCGTCACCCGTCATCGCCGAGCATGCGATTGCCATGATGATGTCGTTGTCACGCAACCTGCCGGGATTCGCCCGTGAAATGGAAGAGGGTGCCTGGGCCAGGAACGAGCAGTTCACTGCGCCGATGAGACCTGTTGCTGGCAAGACACTGCTGGTCGCGGGCCTCGGCGGAATCGGAACCGAGGTCGCCCGACTCGGCGCGGCGTTGGACATGCGTGTCATTGGAACGCGCAACAGCTCGCGAGAAGGACCCGATTTCGTCGACTACGTTGGTCTCTCGCACGAGCTCTCCGATCTGGTGGCAAAGGCGGATGTCATTGTCAATGCATTGCCGCTGACCGAAAGCACAACGGGAGTTTTTGACAGCGACTTGTTCGCTGCATTCAAGAAGGATTCAATTTTTATCAATGTTGGGCGAGGTCGAACCGTTGATACTGCTGCGCTGCTGGCGGCTTTGAAATCCGGGCACCTGGCGGGCGCGGGTCTCGATGTGACGGACCCGGAGCCATTGCCCAGGAAGCACCCGCTATGGCAAATGCCGAACGTAATCATTACGCCGCATGTTGCGAGTGCTGGCGGCGAGCGGGAGCGGCACCGTGTACTGCTAACAGAGAACATACGACGCTACGTTGCGGGCGAAGCCTTGCTGAACGTTGTCGATCCGCAAAAAGGCTATTGAGCGAATCATGGTCGACGTCCCCGTCAAGAAATACCGGCTCCGGCGTGCCAAGAAATGGCTCAAACGGACGCTCATACCTTTTCCGGTACGCGCCGGCAAAGTCCGGTTGAAGTGGAGTAAAGCGGACCGGGCAGACTGGCCGCCCTCCGCGCACAGCGATGCGCCCGGCCTTGACCGGTACGAATACGGCTGGCTGTCTCAGAATGGCGAGGACGGCGTCATTCGCTATTTGTTTGATGAGATCGGTTACGAGTCTCGTTGGTTTCTTGAGTTCGGATTCGGTGCTGTGCAATGCAATTCCCTGCGATTGATGGTGCATGAGGGATTCAGCGGCCTGTTGATGGACGGCAGTGATGAGAACGTCAACTTCTTCAATTTTACGGCGAAGAAAATGGGGTTCGACAAGGTCAAGGCTGTGCAGGCGTTTATTACGCGCGGCAATTTACAGGAGCTCGTCACCGGCAACGGCGTACCCCGGGAAATCGACTTTCTGTCGCTTGACGTCGATGGCAATGACTATTGGTTCTGGGAAGAGCTGGAATGCGTGTCGCCGCGAGTCGTTTGTATTGAATACAACGCAGGGTGCGGGCCGGACGTTTCGTGGTCAGTTCCGTACGACGACAGCTTCGAGCGCTACGACAAACACCCGAGTGGTTTTTTTCACGGTGCGTCGCTCGCCGCACTCGAGGCATTGGGCCGACGCAAGGGTTACTACCTCATCGGCTGCGATCTCACCGGGACCAACGCTTTCTTCCTGCGCCAGGACATTCATATCGAGGGCATATCGGCGTTGACGCCGCGCGAGGCATTTCGTCCTCATGCGAACTGGCTGGGTCGGGGTATTTCGGAGTCGGACCAGTTTGAGATCATGAAGTCGATGCCTTACGAAGAGGTCTGACCGCGTTTTTCGATGGGGCATTCTGAAGGATTTCCGCCAGTTGCCAGGTCCGATGCTCGCGCGCTGGTTCTTGGGAGCCTTCCCGGCAGACAGTCCATAGCGAAGCAGCAGTACTACGCGCACCCGCGTAACGCATTCTGGAAGATCATGCAGGATATTTACGGTATCGACGGCGACTACGCCGCTCGTTGCGGTGCGCTGGTCGATGCAGGCATTGCGCTGTGGGACGTGTTGCATGCGTCCGTCCGAGCCGGGAGTCTCGACGCCAATATCGACCTTGGGACCGCGGTAGCCAATGACCTGGACAGCTTTGTCCAGGCACACGAAAATCTGGAACTCATTGTTTTTAATGGCAAAAAAGCGGAGTCTTTGTTTCGAAGATTCGTCAGCATTGAGTGCCGGGAGACAGTTTCGACAAAGGCACTGCCATCGACGAGTCCGGCATATGCCGCGATGGCGTACGAAGGTAAGCTTAAGCTTTGGCGAGCGGCCTTGCCGCGCGCCCGACAATAGACGGGGTGCAGAATGAACAGTGAAGCAATCTTCCTGCCGATGTTGATGAACATGGCACTCACGGCCTTCGTCTGGTTTTACATGTACGCGAAACGTATTCCGGCGATGCGAAAAGCAAAGCTGAGCGTTCAAACCTATACGACACCCGCCAGTATCGAGGAGCATTTACCTGCCGAGGTGAACTACTCGGCCAACAATCTCAAGAACCTGTTCGAATTGCCGGTCCTGTTCTACGGCCTGTGCCTTTATTTGTTTGTCAGTGGAAATGTTGACGTCGTTTATGTCGGAGCAGCCTGGGCGTTTTTCGCGATGAGGCTTGTACACAGCATTGTTCACAGTACGCTAAACATTGTGATACTGCGTTTCTACTGCTATGCCGCGGGTGCGGTCGTACTATGGTTCATGTTGGGCCGGGCACTCCTAGGCGCTCTGGGCGTCTGAGCAATAGCCGACTTCTGCCCGATCCCGTAGTAGCACCAAACGCGGGACTTACAGTGCGCTGTCTCCGGTCTCCCCGGTGCGGATTCGGTAAGCCTGTTCAATATTGGTCACAAAGATCTTGCCGTCACCGACCTTACCGGTCTTGGCAGCCTCAACAATTGCTTCGACCACCCGTTCGACCAGCTCGTCTGGCACGGCGACTTCGACCTTGGCTTTTGGAAGAAAATCAACAACATACTCGGCGCCGCGGTAGAGTTCGGTATGGCCGCGCTGTCGCCCGAAGCCCTTGACTTCGCTGACCGTCATGCCTTGGATTCCGACTTCACTCAAGGCATTGCGGACGTCGTCCAGGCGAAAAGGCTTTACGATGGCGGTCACTAGCTTCATTTTGCGGGGCTCCGGCGTCTGGGGTAGCGTGTGCGTATGCTAGCAATAGCTTCGCGCTATGTGTACAAAAAGGCATCTGGGGGCGAGATCGGCAATGACGGGCACGAAAGGCATCTTTAAAGACCGGGCGGGGATTTGGAACTACGTCGCGGCGGTTGCCTACGCGGTCGTCGCCTACAGCCTGGGTCTGCTGGGATTGTTCCATTCCTACTGGCTTGTCAATCTGCTCGCCACGCTGCTATTGGCTCACGGCATGACCATCGCCGCGTACATGATTCACGAATGCGGCCACAACCTGGTTTTCAATCGAATCAATGACAATGCGAAACTGGGCCGTGTCATGAGCTGGTTGTGTGGCGCAGCATACGGAACCTACGAGGATATGCGCTACAAGCACTTTCGCCATCACGTCGACAATGATGATGTCGTCTGGTTCTCCTATGACGAATTTTTTGAACGTCACCCGCTCATAACGAAAGCAACACGTGTTCTCGAATGGTTTTACATTCCAGCGCACGACCTGATCATGCATTTCGTGATGGTATTCACGTCCTTTATCATTCCGCAGCGCCGCGACCAGCGTTTGCGAAATCTTGCGGTAATCGCCGTGCGCGGGAGTTTGTTTATTCTGGCCCTGGTCTTTTTTCCAAAGGTCGCTTTACTGTACGTCGTTGCCTATTTGATCATGATGCACATTCTTCGATTCATGGACAGTGTGCAGCATGACTATCCTTATAGTACGACACTGTTCGAAACCTCGAGGGCGCCACACAAGGGTGACAAAGAGTGGGAACAGGAACATACCTTCAGTAATGTTCTTTCGCTAAAGTATCCGAAACTCAACTGGCTGACGCTGAATTTCGGATACCACAATGCGCATCATGCCGACATGCGCCTGCAGTTCTATCGTCTGCCCGAACTGCATGCCCGGATGACCGGAAATGATCCTGCCTGCGTTATTCCGTTGAAGGCGCAGTTAAGGCTCTATCACAATAATCGCGTCACGCGGATCTACAACCCGCAACCGGAAGGCTATCCTCAGGGTCAGGCGTATTTGCGCACAGCGCAATCCGGAGTCGGGCCGATCGGGGGTAATGCGGCATCATTTCTGACGTCTTTTTGAAGGTCCCGGCGATAACTGAACACGAACAAAAATGTGGTTGGATCGGCATGAGGGTCTTTGTTCTTGCAAACCGTGTTTGACAGTTCGGGCTGGCACAAGGCTGTCGCCGACCTGGTGGCAGCGTCCGGTAGCGAGGCCGTCGCGAAGCGCCTGTCGGCACTGGTCACTGCGACGGTGTCGAACAATGGCACAAGCTTGCTGGTGTTCCACGAGAATGCGCCGCCGGAGAGCATTCATCATTCCATGGAACCTCGTCGTGCCCGTCACTACCTTGATCGTTACCTGGCCGGTCCCTATCTTCTGGACCCGCTGTACCAGCTGGCGCTGCGGGTAGACAAGCCTGCAATGTGCCGTTTTCGCGATACGCAGCCCGACCGGTTTCGTGCAAGTGAGTACTACCGTCAGTACGTGGAACGCACACATCTCGTTGATGAGATGGATTTCCTGCTGGCCGTTTCTGAGAGGAGCACCCTCGTACTCGTGTGCGGCAGAACTGAGAAACGATTTACACGCGTTGAGCTGGCACGCCTGGGTCGAATCAAGCCGATTATTCGTTCCGCCATGCAGCGCGTCTGGGACGAGCACGCCAGTAACAATTTGCCTGATGATCGCGACTACAACATGCACAGGCGTTTGACGGAATGCTTTGAGAATTTTGGCGAAGGGGAATTGACGCAGCGCGAACGTGAGATTACGCAGTTGCTGCTACGCGGCCATTCATCAAAGTCGATCGCACGCGAACTCGGAATCGCGCCTGGCACCGTCATGGTCCACAAGCGAAACCTGTTCGCCAAGCTGGGTATCACCTCGCAATTCGAGTTGTTTTCGCGATTCATTGACGCCCTGTCGGCGGCCTGACTCGCGGCCTACCACTCCGGCGGTATAGGGATGCGGAGGGCCGGACGGGGATAATGCTCTCCCGTTCTGTATTGAGTATGCGCCCAAATGTTTGAGTTTGACTTTGGTCACGGTGAAGACCTGGACCTATTGCGCGAAACCGTCCGCAACTTTGCGGCAGATCACATTACGCCACGTGCCGCGGAAATTGATGCCAGCAATGAGTTTCCGGCAGACTTGTGGCCGGAGCTTGGCGCCCTCGGCGTCCTGGGTATCACGGTGGAGGAGGAGTTCGGCGGATCGAACCTGGGCTACCTCGCTCATGTGATTGCGATGGAGGAGATCAGCCGCGCCTCGGCATCGGTCGGACTGTCCTACGGTGCGCATTCCAATCTGTGCGTGAACCAGATCCGGCGCTGGGGCAATGCCGAACAAAAGCAGCGCTTCCTGCCCAAGCTGGTATCTGGCGAGTTTCTCGGGGCACTGGCAATGAGCGAGCCCGGTGCGGGGTCTGATGTCATGGGCATGCGAACGACCGCCGTCCGCGATGGCGACAGCTACGTACTGAACGGCTCGAAGATGTGGATCACAAACGCTCCCGGCGCCGACGTCAGGATTATTTACGCAAAAACGGATTCGCAAGCGCGATCAGGCGGCTTGACGGCATTCCTGGTCGAGCGCGGCACGCCCGGGCTCTCGACACCGCAAAAGCTGGACAAGTTGGGTATGCGCGGTTCCGATACCAGCGAGGTGCTGCTGGAAGACTGCCGGGTACCGGTCGAAAACCGGATCGCGAAAGAAGGCAAGGGTGCGGCGATCCTGATGAGTGGGCTCGACTACGAGCGTGTCGTACTGGCCGGCGGATCCCTGGGGATCATGGCGGCCTGCATGGATCTCGTTATGCCCTACGTTCACGATCGCAAACAGTTCGGCAAACCGATTGGCGAGTTTCAACTGATGCAGGGAAAGATTGCTGACATGTATACGTCGCTGAATTCGTCGCG
>JAUHYO010000191.1 GCA_030426325.1 Gammaproteobacteria bacterium
CGCTCGGCAACCGTACGTGCCTCATCATCGTGCGTTTTGCTTGAAACGCCCCGGCGCGAAATCGTCAAGTTGATGAACAGTTATGAAAACGTACGCAAAGTCATCGACCGGCATTTTATCGTTCGCACTCTGCGCGCCGGACTCGTGCCCGACGCGCCGCAAGGCGAACTTGAGGCGGTTGCCGAGACAGCGGAACTCCTGTCTTTTCGTGCGGGAGACGTACTGTTCCGTGAAGGTGACGAGTCTGACGGCCTGCACCTGATTCGCAACGGCTCGGTATCCGTCTCACGCAATATCGGTGGGCGGAATATCGTGACGACCTACGTCGCGGCCGGCAACTATGTTGGAGAAATGGGCCTGGTTGGCGAATCGCGCCGGTCGGCTACAGTAACGGCCACCGTTGCGACGGAATCGATATTCCTGCGCGCCGATGTTTTTCAGACGATGCTGCTACGCAACACGGGCCTGCGTGAACGCATTCAGACCAAGGTCAAGGAGCGTATCAGTGAAAATCTGCGCATGGAGGCTGCACCGGATTCCGGCGACCTGATTTCCTTCCTGATGCAGCAGGGGCTTGGCGAAGCAACGGACGTGCTGCTTATCGACGAGACACTGTGCATCGGTTGCGATAACTGCGAAACGGCGTGCGCGGAAACCCACGACGGTACGTCCCGTCTCAATCGCGCGGCCGGCCCGTCCTACGCACAGGTGCACGTACCAACCTCCTGCCGTCACTGCGAAGACCCGCATTGCATGAAAGAGTGCCCGCCTGATGCAATCCGGCGTGCGCCTAATGGCGAGGTCTATATCGAGGATAGCTGCATTGGCTGCGGCAACTGCGAGAAAAACTGCCCGTACGGCGTGATCCAGATGGCAAGTGCAAAAGAGGAGGCGCCAAACCTGTTGAACTGGATACTAACCGGCAGCGGGGCGGCGCCCGGTCATCGACACACCCGCGCGACGACGAACGCAGTAAAAAAAGCGGTCAAATGCGACATGTGCAAGGACCTGTCGGGCGGCCCTGCCTGCGTACGCGCCTGCCCCACCGGCGCGGCCATTCGGATGAGTCCGTCCGAATTCGTCAACCTTGCAAAAAAGGCGAATTGAAGTGCAGACATCGATACTCGCATTTCGTGGTCGGCGTTATCTCTGGGCGGCGCTCGCCCTCACCGCAATGTGCATCACCGCGTACTGGCTGGATGATCCGCAGGAGCCGCCGAACGGCGGCACACTGCTCGGTTATTCACTCGGCACACTCGGCGCATTGATGATCGCCTGGCTGACCTGGTTCGGCGTTCGCAAACGCAAATACAAGTCCGGCAGCGGCACGGTGCAGGGCTGGCTGTCGGCGCATGTCTACCTTGGCCTGTCGCTGCTGATCATAGTCGCACTGCACACCGGCTTTCAGTTTGGGTCGAACGTCCACACGCTGGCCTTCGTACTGATGACAGCGGTCATCGCCAGCGGCCTTTTTGGCGTGTTCATCTACATGCGATACCCGGAACGGCTCAGCGAGAATCGCGGCGGCGCCAGCCGCTTCGAACTCCTTGATCAACTCGAGGACATCGATCGCCGAAGTCGCCGGGTTGCAGCGAAATTGCCGGAGCCCTTTCAGGACATCGTGACGAGTGGCGTGCAGCGGACTGAACTTGGCACCACGCTCTGGCAACGACTGAGGAACCAGGATCGCTCGCAGGTCCAGCTGCCAGATGCGTCGGCCACGGTTTCCAACAAGGGCCAGGAGGCGGCCATGGACTGGCTGGCCGAACAACAGTCACGTGCCGATGCGGAATCCGCAGCCACTATCGCTGAATTGTCGGCACTGCTTCGAAACAAGCGAAAATTGTTGCGCCAGATTCGTGAGGACTTACGACTCCAGGCCGGTCTTGAAATCTGGTTGTATGTGCACGTACCGCTGACCGCGGCATTGCTGATGGCATTGCTGGCACACATCGTAACCGTGTTCCTCTACTGGTGACCCGATGGCTTACCTGATTCGATTCATCAGCAAGAACGCAGCCGGCGGCATTGAGCAACACGACCGCCGCATCGAAGCCGGCCCGATCACAATCGGGCGTTCCACCGACCAGGTTTTGCATCTCAAGGATCGCCGTGCACGATTGCAGCATGCGGTCATCGAGGCCAGGCACGGTGATTTCCACATCACAACGGGCACACTGGCGGGCGTCATCGTCAACGGCAAGTCTCAGCGCGATGCGAAATTGTCGCCTGGCGATACAATCGAAGTCGGCGCCAACATCATCCGGGTCATAGATCCACCCGCAGGATTCGATTTCGCGATCACGTTCGAGCTAAGCGATGAAGCCAATGGCGAACACCTCGTGTCGAAATGGAGTTCGCCCGTTTCCGGCCTGGGTGGATTCAGCAAACGCCAGATTTCATGGGCGCTGGTCGCGGCAACCCTGGTCCTGGGTTTCGTTGTGCCGCAGTTTCTCACCAAGGGTTTCCTGCAAGCCGGTCCAATACACAGTGTCCACAGAAGCATTGGTGAAGACTGCAAAAGCTGTCATGTGACGGCCTTCGAGCGAGTACCGGATAGTGCCTGCATCGACTGTCATACCGTGCAGCGCCACACGGGCACCGACCAGATGGCTGTTCTCGGCGAAACGCGATGCGCGACCTGTCATCTTGAGCACAACGAACCGCCGCAACTCGTCAATCAGCACCAGGGCTTGTGCGCCAACTGTCATTCGGACCTGTCTGCTTCGACCGGTCTTGAAGACGCATCCGATTTCCTCGACCAACACCCGGGCTTTCGTGTCAGCCTGAATCGTCCGCCGGCGGCCGGCGATGCAGCGTGGCGCATTGAACACCTGGACCTTGCGGCTGCCGCAGGCAGCGACCAGTCAAACCTGAAATTCGATCACAAAGTGCACCTCGTCAGCGAAGGCATTGTTACGCCCGATGGCAAGCGCGTCATCGAGTGTGCCGAATGTCATGTGCCGGACCCGGGCGGCGCGCGGATGAAACCCGTTTCCATGGACGAGCATTGCAGCAGTTGTCATACGCTTGCTTTCGATGCAAATGATCCCGGTCGAACGGTTCCGCATGGCGACGCCGAGGCTGTCGTGCAGACACTCGTCGAATACTACAGCGCACGATTGCTTGGCTCCGATCCGGACGCCGCCGATCAACGCCTGCGCCGACCCGGTCAGTCTCTTTCCCGTGCCGACCGGGACCGGGTTGCAGCTGAAGCACGCACAGAGGCGCTGCGCATTGCGGAAGACCTGTTTGAACGACGCGCCTGCGTGAATTGCCATACGGTTACAGAGACCGGCGGCGACATTCCGTGGCATGTCGAGCCGGTGCAGCTCACGGAATCGTTTTTCCCGCACGCAAAATTCTCTCACGCTGCGCATGGCACGGAAGTATCGACGTGCGGGCTTTGTCACGATGCATCGAACTCCGAGCTTGCGAGCGATGTTTTGATTCCGGATATCGCGGTCTGCCGTGATTGCCACGGCAGCGGAAACTCGCGCAGGAATACCGGCTCGCAGGTACCGAGCACTTGCGTGATGTGCCACGGCTTTCATTCCGATTCGAAGGATGCGTTCCCGTGAAACCTGCGTCGTTGCCGCTGATCGCGATGTTGCTGATCACCGCAGCATGCGGAGGTGGTGACCGGACTGCGTCGCCCGGTGTCGATGCGAATACGCCCCCAAGCGGTTGCGACGGTTTTTGTGCAGACACGCCAACGAGTCTTTCTGTCGGTGATGTCGAGCAGGTGATTGCCCAGGCCGTCGCCGAAGCCCAGGCTCGAAACCTCGACGCGACGATCGCCGTCGTTGATCGCGTCGGTAATGTGCTTGGCGTGTTTCGAATGAATGCGGCACCAACGGTCATTACGATCACGTCCCCGGGCGCCAATATTGATGGTGGCCTCGAAGGGATCAACCTGATTCCCGACAGCATGGCTGCGATCAGCAAGGCCTTAACGGGAGCGTATCTTTCAACAGAAGGCAACGCATTCAGCACCCGAACAGCGAGCCAGATCGTGCAGGATCACTTCAATCCTGGCGACAACCTGCAACCTGCGGGCCCGCTGTTCGGCGTGCAGTTCAGTCAATTGCCCTGTTCGGACCTGGTCACCCGTTTTGCCGGCGGCGCAGCGGACGCCGGTCCACACCGTGCACCACTCGGACTGGCCGCCGACAGTGGCGGCTTGCCGCTTTACAAAGCCGGCACGCCGGTTGGCGGCGTCGGTATCATCAGTGACGCCACGTACTCCTACGACTCCGATATTTCCGATTCGGATCTCGACGACGATGAACTCATCGCCGTTGCGGCCACCGCCGGTTTCGCGGCACCCGACAACAGGCGTGCCAACGTCATCAGTGTCGATGGTCGCAACTTGCGTTTCTCGGATGCGTCGCCATCGGACCTGATCGCGGACCCCGGCAGTGCAGCACCGTTCGCCAGCATCAACAATGTCGCGGGAACCTTGCAACTTGTCCCCGGCTACGCCCAGGCAACCATTGTATCCGGCATTCCATTTGGTCAGGCCGCATCCGGTATTCGCGCCGACACACTTGACTTCGCGGGTCTGGACGCCTTTGTTCTTGTCGACAATACGGATACCGAGCGTTTCCGGCCGACCGCCGGCACCGACGGCGCAATGGCTTTAACGGCCGCCGAGGTCGGTGCGATTCTCCGGCAGGCTTTGACAATCGCCAATCGATCGCGCGCGCAGATTCGACAGCCCGGCGGCTTCCAGGCAAGAGTCAGTATTTCCATCGTTGATTCCAATGGCGCGATACTTGGCATCGTTCGATCACGCGATGCGCCGGTTTTCGGAATCGATGTCTCACTGCAAAAGGCAAGAACAGCCGCCTTCTTTTCGTCAACGGCCGCCGCCAACGCGCTGAACGCTGTACCCGCGGCGACGTATCTCGACGGCGGCCTGCAAGTGCTTCGCGATGAACCTCTGTCCCAGTACGTTTCAGCCGCGCAAAGTTTTCTTGGAATTCCGAACGCGCTTACCGACGGTGCCATTGCATTTTCAGATCGGGCCGGTGGCAATTTATCCCGGCCCTACTACCCGGATGGCGTCAGTGGCAATCCACCCGGGCCTTTCAGCAAACCGGCAGGCGAATGGAGTCCGTTTTCAACCGGCCTTCAGCTCGATCTCGTCTACAACGCGCTGGTACAGCACGTTGCGTTCGTCGCTGGCCTCGCCGCGGATGTGCCGGCAAACTGCACCGGCATCGACGGCTTCGACGACAACTTTGTCACCGCAAACGTCATCGGACAGCTCGCCAACGGTACACAGATATTTCCGGGCAGCGTGCCCATCTACCGCGGCACCCAGCTTGTTGGCGGCATCGGTGTATCGGGCGATGGTGTCGATCAGGACGATATGATTGCCTTTCTTGCTGTGCACGAGGCTGCGGCGGCCGGAAGCAGTTTCTCGAACGCAGCAGTGTCAATGCGAGCCGACACGCTGGTACCCCAGGGTTCTCGATTGCGTTACATCAATTGCCCGGTAACGCCTTACCTCAACAGTGACGAACAAAATGTTTGCGACGGTAAGTAAACCGGTTTTGGGTGCCGTCCTGCTGGTGCTTGCGGCGCCGGTCGTCTCGCACGCCGAGCCACAGGGCCTGCGCCCGGATTGTGCTGAATACCGGGAACGCCTGCGTCGTCGACCGGGCGAAGCGCCGCGCGAGATAAAACAATGTGATGAGCCTGGCGTGGCACCGGCCGTCTGGCAGAACTTGCCGGACTTCACTGCAATTCCGGACCGGTGGCGCATCGTCAACGCGATCGGTTATCGAGAACGATTGTTCGATCCTTACAATGGCAATAATGTTCTCAAGGGCGATCGGCCGGCCTTCGGCGAGGACTGGTTCTTCGCGCTGAACTTTATTTCCGACACCACAGCCGAAGGTCGCAGCCTGCCAACGCCGGCCGCAATCGCGACAACACCCGACCCCGGGACCCTGGGCATCTTTGGCGATCCGGATCAGGTCGCAATCACGCAGGCATTTGTCGTGGAAACGGTTCTCTACAAAGGCGAAACAATCTTCAAACCGCCCGACTATGAGTTTCGTTTCCTGCCGGTGTTCAGCCTGACGCATGTCGAGGTCGACCAGCCCGGCATCCTCCGGGCCGACAGCACGCAGAGCACCATTCGTGACGATAATTTCTTAGGCATACAGGGCCTACTTGTCGACAAGCATTTGCGCAATGTGTCGGAGCGTTACGACTTCGACAGCATTCGCATCGGCATACAACCGATTACGGCCGACTTTCGGGGCTTTTTGTTTCAGGACAGCCCGGTCGGTGTTCGCTTGTTCGGTACACGCGACAACAACCGCTGGCAATACAATATCGGTGTATTTCGCCGCATGGAAAAAAACACCAACAGCGGCCTGAACGATATTTCCGCCGACCTGCGCGATGACGATGTGTTTTTGTTCAATCTGTACCGGCAGGACTTCCCGGTGCTCGGGTTCACATCGCAAATAGCCCTGGTCCACAATCGCAATTCGGAATCCGGTCCCGCCTTCATTGACGCCAATGGCTTTGTCG
>JAUHYO010000192.1 GCA_030426325.1 Gammaproteobacteria bacterium
CGGGAACCCTGATCTCGCACCCCGAGTCACGCTCTTCTTCGGTAAATATGACATCGGACAAGCGCCGGAGCGGTACGTCGAGCAAGCGATACTCCAGAATCCGATCGACAATACCGGTGCAACGGGTCGTAAACATCCCGAGGTAGGCAACGTAGGCGGAAATCGCGCCAATCGACATCTGCTGCGCCAACCCGCGCCTTGCCAGCCAGTAGATTGCGATGATGCGCGCGCCCTGAAACAGAAACGTGCGAACCGTGCTATCGGCCGTCTGCAGGGTGCCAATGCGAATCCGGGCATTCGTCGCATTGGCGAACAGATTTTGGCATTCATTTTCGCGCTGCGGTTCGCCATTGCCGACCTTAATTGTTTGCACGGCTCGCAACGACTCGAGAAAGTGCGTCTGGACCGATGATTCCGATTGCGCAATATCGTTCGATAATCGCAAACTTCGCGGCAGAATCACTGCGCGCCAGGCGCACCAGAGAAAAAGGGCGAATAGCATCAACAAGGTGAGTTGCGCTTCGTAGAGCAGCAGCAGGCCGCAAATCAGGATTACAAAAATTGCATCGAGAAGCAGCGCCGGAACTCCGTGAACGATAAAACTCTGAATGATGTGCAGGGACTGAACGCGATGCTGAATGTCGCCCAACTCCCGACTGCGAAAAAAACGAACGGGCAGCCGAAACAGCTTGTGCACAACTCGTGTCATGATATCGAAAGACATGACGTGCCCCAGGAACAGAAATGTCAGGCGTCGCATTGCGTTGGCGAGCAGTTGCAGGAACATCAATATCGCGAATGCAATGGCTACCACGTTGAGTAACGCACGATCGCCGCGAACCAGCACGTCATCGATGACAAGCTGCAGGTAAAATGGACTGGTCAGCAGCAGCAATTCGCAGATCAGCGCCAGCAACAGGCCAGCGAGAAACGATTTTCCAAGCCCGGTGCCCCTGGCTACCAGATTGACGAGGCTGAGCCGCCGGGGTTCAGCGGCGCGCTGCATCGGAGTTTCCGACCTGACTTCCAGCGCGATGCCAGTGAACGCCTCACGCGCGACAGCTTCGGATTCCCTGACAATGCCACGCGCCGGGTCGAATAGTGTCAGCCCGCGTGGCCCGACCGACTTAAGCACGACGAAATGATTGAACCGCCAATGAAGTATGCAGGGTCTCCGGAGCTTGTCGAGTTCATGGAATCGGCAACGAATGGCCCGAGTTGCCAGTCCCAGCTCCCGGCAACAGCGATCAATACTACTGAGTGTTGCGCCTTTGAGTGAAACGTTGTGCCGGCGCCGCAGTGACCCGAGATCGGTTGCGATACCGAAGTAACTCGCAAGCATCGCAACACAAGCGAGCCCGCATTCAGTTGATGTCGATTGGCGAACGAGAGCCAGTTTTCGAGCACCGCAGAATCGCAGCCACGGTACGGCGGCCGATCGCGGCTTCATCCAGAGTATCGCCCGCGCTCAAGTCTGAGCGGGGCCAGAAGCCAGTCGAGTAACTTGCGTTTTTCAAGAACGATTTCAGCAACCAGCAGCATGCCGGGTCGCAGCTGTGCGGTGCCCAGTTCCGTCACAACCTCCGCTTCGTGGACCGCAACATGCAACTTGTAGCTTGCCTCGGGGAGCTGAAATGGTTGCGGCAGGTCTGCCGGCAGCACCACAAATTCGGAGATATGTTTGATGGTTCCGTGAAAGGCGCCAAACTCCTGTTGCGGAAATGCGTCGTAGAGCAGGCGCACCTCCTGTCCGGCGCGAATCAACCCGGCTGCCCGGGACGGCACGTAGATCTCGGCATTGAGTTCAAAATCTTCGGGAAGAATTGTCATCAACAGCTTTTCTGCAGCGACCCGATTGCCCTCCCGGGCAACGACCGAGGCAATCGTGCCGTTCACCGGCGAACGAATGACAGCAAGTTGTGCAGACTCATATTCGGCAATTTGTTGCATGAGCCGTGATCGCTGCATACGAAGCTCCGAGCGCTCGATTCGCGAAAGAATCGGTACACCTTCGTCCCGGTTGTTCATCGCCTCGCGGATTCTTTGCTGACTCGCCAGGCTTTGTTGAAAAGCATTGAGTCGCTGCTTCAGTTCACCAAGGCTTTGCTTTTGTTGCAGAACCTCCCAGTCTGCGACAGCCGATTCTTTCGCTGCAGCCTGCAATCGCTGCAGCTGGTCACGACTAAGCGCGACCTGCCGTTGCTGTTCTTCGACCTGCTCAACCAACGACGCAATTTCCGCATCGGATTTTCTCATCTGTACCTGCAGGCTACTGCTGTCGAGTTCCTCCTGCTGCAAGGAGAGTTCAAGCTGGGAGTCAACTTCAGTCAGATCGCGATGCAGTTGCAGAAGGAGTGCGTTCAATTTGCTGCCGCCACCGGGCAGCAGGGAGTCTGCGGACAGGTAGATCAGCGCTTCACCAGCTTCGACCCGCTCGCCCGCACGACGAACAATGCGTTGTACCAGGGCCGGGCTGCCGTGCGCGACACGAATGACGCCGGGTGAGGAAACCAGCCAGCCGCGCGCCGACTCCATTCTCGCGTAGTCGACGGTGCCGAGAAAAATAGCGGCCGACAAAAACAGAACAGCGACCAGGAGTCCAAGCCAGACCCATGATCTTGGCATCAAACAGATTGGCCGTCCGGGCATTTTTTGACGCAATGAGTCTATGGCCTGCCGACGAAACAGGTCTTCGGCCTGAGTACTATTCATGCCCCAGTGTGGAATGCGATCCCCGTCGATCGCAAAGTCCGAAATACCGCGATCCGATCAGAAAAGCAGGACTCGATCCGGTTTAACCGCGAAGTCCCTGTCGAATCTTTTCGATTGCCTCGGCATGCTCCTCGAGCGTGACCGAGTCCTGACCGTGGCTCGCAATTCCGAGTCGTTGCAACAACGGGTAGTCGCTGCCATTCAATGGCTCGCCGGATTGCTCGTACGCGAATATCAGCCGCGCGGAACTAAGGACCTCGGCCAGTGTTGCAGACTCTTGCAACGCCGGATTCGTATCCATCTGGGATTCGAGGGCGTCAGCGAGCGCGGCGCTCATGCCCCAGCTCTCGGCAATTGCCTTGGCGATAGTCGGATGCCAGTCCGCCAGGATCGGTTCGAGTTCAGAGTAATCCATTTCTCCGAATTCCTGGGATTTCAACAGAATGTACAGGCGCCCGATAACGCTGAGCAGTCCGCTCAGCAGGGCCTCGTTGGCATTCAACTTGGTGTAGTTCTTCGCAATCACCTGGCTTCGTGCGGCGAGTTCAACACTTTCGACCCAGATGTCCCGCAGGATCGTCCGCGATTCTGCGGAAAGACTTTCGTTTTTCTCCGCCTGGCGTAATGCGAATGCAACGACTGAACTCTGCACAAGCTTGCTGCCCATACGTATCACGGCTTGCCGGACTTCCGTGATTTCTCGTGTCGCTCGTGTCGCAGCAGAATTCGCGAGCTGCAGGACTCGAGCCGCGATCGCGGGGTCAGAACTGATAATTCGAATCACTTCGTCGAGATCGACTTCTTCGGCTCGAAACGCCTGCTGAATTCGTATCACCGAGTCCGGAAACATGGGCAATTCGAGATTATCCTGGTTCAGATCGATTGCGAGTTGTTGAACGAAACCCGCCGCAGTCCTCATTGCTTCCGCACTCATTACGCCCGTCTCCGACTATTTATGAAGGCAATCGACAGGTTATCGGCGGCATGAGCCAAATATTTAGGGTTAATCGGGCATTGGTGGGAGCGGCGCAACAATTGGCAGCATCCAATTGCTGCGCCCGCTCAGGGTGCAATGATTTCGAGGCCCAGCTGTGCTGCTACTGGGACTCCCCGGCTGCCTCAGGATCGTTGTTTCCTTCTTCGATAGCGTCAAGCTCCTCGAGAATACCGGCAACTTCCGCATCGGTTTCCTCTGTTGCAAGCAAAGGCTTGTCGTTCGCTACGCGAATGAGCTCGATCTCGGTGCCACGCTGTTGCTGTATCGTCAGCCAAGTCTCATAAGGATCAGCCGCCATCGCTGCTGCCGACATGAGTCCGCAGCCAGTTAACAAAAGTAGTCGTTTTTTCATTTTACTTTCCTCGTTTGTTGCTCAGAAATTACTTCTCGTGGTCCCAAATACTCTGTTCGTTAATTGCGTAAACGAAATTGTTAATATCCTGGTAGCCGTTGCGGTGAATCGAATTGTCATTCTCCAGCAACCAGACTCCCTCGTCGAGCCGAACGGCGAGCATCGCATGATGGGTGGCGCGGTTCGGTTCACGCCCGATTACGATTCGCATATCCTCTGCACCGACGCCAAACTCTCGAAGGACGAAATATTTTGCGGCCGCAAAATCCTCGCAGTCGCCACCGTGGTCCAGAAATTCAGTGAGCGTCATCCATTGATTGCCGGCATCGGAATTGGCGCTGACGCGATCATCCTTGTACTGCTGCCGGTTGATGTAGCGATTCACCAAACGAACTTGCTGGTCGAGAGTGAGCTCGCTGCCCCTGACCAGAACGAGCCGAAGACCCTTGAGTTGCCGAGTGCACTGATTTTCATCGATCACGCAGCGGTGAATTGCCTCTCGCTCCGCCCTGTGCCTTTCGAGCGTCTCACGCCAGGCCGGCCAGGCTTCGGCGGGCGCGAATAAATCCTCGGTGCTGTCGAATGAGTACAGGGTTTGACCAAGAGCGTAGGCTGGCAGAATGATCGCCTGAACAATTGCCAAAATGATCTTCGCCTTCATCTGCAATACCCCACCCCACTTCACCGAACGCCAAGTGGCTACAAACAACCGCTTGCAACTCTCGTGAAGAATATAGCGGGATCGAGCTTAGCATCATTAATTCGGAGAAAGCAGCATTGCAAAAATGCTACGGTTTTCGTTTCTCAAACAGACTGTGCACGGTCGCAATTTTATTTATTGCGATGTGCGCATTTCGTTGTTGCCGACCAGCAACAGGTGGAAGTACTGCGACGTTGCAAAAACGCCGTTGCATTTTTGCACGCCTGTTTTGCTTCAATCTTCGACGGTCAACTCAACCGATGTCACTCAACATCGCAATAAGACGACCGCGCATTGATCACACATGCTTGTACGTCGCATTTAAATAACGATTAAAAAACGCTGAGGCGTTTTAACCTCGTGACGTTTGTTGGGTCATATTCACAACACTTCGCCAGGCATGGTCACATTGCCCCTTGTCGATCGTCCCTCCGACGCTTCCGGAGGTGGGAGCTTACCCAACGCGATCGTTTCTATTGATTATCATAGTGGGGAGACTACTAATGAGAAAGCCAAACGGTTTATCCAGCCATTTCTGGATACTCGCGCTTGCTGCGGTGCCAATATTGCCTGGCGCGGCGCTTGCGCAAGAGCCTCAGGACGAAGGCGCGCTTGCTCTTGAAGAGGTCGTGGTGACCGGATCGCGAATCAAGCGCAGCGATACTTCCAGCATAAGCCCGATCACGGTGTTAACAGAGGAAGACCTTGCAATATCAGGAAACCTGACGCTGGAAAACTTTATCCAGGACATGCCGTCCGTGAATGGCGGTGACTTTGGTGCCGGCGTCAACAACGGTAACCCGGGTATCGCATCCGTGTCCCTTCGAGGTCTGGGGCCAAACCGCACACTCGCTCTCGTCAACGGCAAACGATTTGCGTCAGCTTCCGTTAACGGCTTTGTTGATCTCAACATGATTCCGACCGCGATTGTTGAGCGCGTTGAGGTACTGCGTGATGGTGCGTCAACAGTTTACGGTTCCGATGCAATCGCCGGCGTCGTCAACATCATCACCAAGAAAGACTTCGAAGGTGTTGACCTTCAGTTTGGCTACGACATCACCGACGAGAATGACGGCGAGATGATCAATGGCGCACTGGTGTTCGGCAATGCGTTTGACCGCGGTAACTTCGTGGTTGTTGCGCAGATCAACAAGCGCGAAGAAATCCGTCAGGGCGATCGCGCGTTCTCTGCCTGCCCGTACTTTGACGATGGCGTGTCGATTATCTGTGGCGGCAGCCCGACGACGACTCCTGCGCAATTCACACCTTTGGGTGCTGATGCCGGTGTCGGCGCCAGCGTGGTGGACAACGGTGTGGTCAGGCCTTTCAATGCGGCGACCGATTCATTTAACTACGCCGCACTTAGCTACCTGACGACACCACAAGACGTGTACAGCGCATACGCGGCTGCGAACTACGAACTGTTCGAAGCACCCGTGTTTGGCGCGATCAACGCGAACCTGGAAATGAACTTCTCGAACCGGGAATCAAACCAGCTCCTGGCTCCGGTCGGAACGTTCTGGGGCGGCGTTACCTCCGCATCCCATCCGGACAATCCGTTTGGCGATGCCCAATGTGCCAGCAATCCCTTGTGCACGGAACCCCAGGCCGTTTCAACCTCCAGGCGCCTGACTGAATCCGGTGGTCGCCGCTTCACGCAGGACGTCAACGCGTTCCGCATCGGTGCGGGTCTCGACGGTCAGTTCGACAATGGCTGGACCTGGGACGTCAACTACACATTGGCAAACTGGGATGACAGTCGGC
>JAUHYO010000193.1 GCA_030426325.1 Gammaproteobacteria bacterium
ATCCCGGGGCTTTCCAGCGACGTTTTAAATAGGCCTGAAAGGCGCGAAAAACATGCTGTTTCAGCCCTTCCTATGGTATTATTTGACGCCTGATCAGGCCGCCATTTCAGGGGCCCAGAAAGCGCCACACAGACACTGAATTTATTCGCTTGAAATCCAGCCAAAACTGACGATTTGACCCCGGTTTCACGATCGGGATCGCGCTGGAGATTTGAGCAGGAAAAGTAGGGAAATATGGCTGAAGTTGCACAAGAATTGCTGACAATAAGTCTCGAAGAGGAGATGCAGCAATCCTATCTTGACTACGCGATGAGCGTCATCGTCGGCCGTGCGCTGCCGGACGTTCGGGATGGTCTCAAACCGGTCCATCGACGTGTTCTCCACGCCATGCGGGAGCTCGGCAACGACTTCAACAAGCCCTACAAAAAATCGGCACGCGTCGTTGGTGATGTCATTGGTAAATATCACCCACACGGTGATTCGGCGGTATACGACACGATCGTCCGCATGGCGCAGCCATTCTCGATGCGATACATGCTGGTCGATGGTCAGGGTAACTTTGGTTCCGTAGACGGCGATTCGCCGGCTGCCATGCGATACACGGAAGTTCGCATGGCCAAAATAGCGCACGAATTGCTCGCGGATATCGACCGCGAGACGGTGGATTTTGTCGAGAATTACGACGGCTCGGAGAGCGAGCCCTCGGTGATGCCGACGCGCCTGCCGAACCTGCTGATCAACGGCTCGTCCGGCATCGCCGTGGGTATGGCGACCAATATTCCGCCGCATAACCTCACCGAGGTCATTAACGCCTGTCTCGCACTGATCGAAAATCCTGCGATCGATGTGCCCGAACTGATGGAGCATATACCGGGGCCGGACTTCCCGACCGCGGGCATTATCAACGGTGCCCAAGGCATTTATTCCGCCTACCGAACGGGGCGAGGGCGGGTCCATATTCGCGCTCGCACCCGCGTCAAGACGCTGAATTCACGCGGCAAGGAGGCGATTATCGTCACCGAGCTGCCTTTTCAGGTCAACAAGGCGCGCCTGATCGAAAAGATTGCCGAACTCGTGCGTGAGAAGCGCATCGAGGGCATCAGCGAGTTGCGCGATGAGTCCGACAAAGACGGCATGCGCATTGTGATTGAGCTGCGAACGGGCGAAGTCGCGGACGTGGTGCTGAACAATCTCTACAAGCAGACCGCAATGCAGAGCGTTTTCGGCATCAACATGGTCGCTTTGCATGACGGCCAGCCAAAGCTCCTGAACCTGAAGCAGGTGCTTGAGGCGTTCCTGTCGCATCGCCGCGAAGTCGTTACACGAAGGACCATCTTTGACCTGCGAAAAGCGCGGGATCGAGCCCATGTCCTGGAAGGTCAGACGGTTGCTCTGGCAAACATTGATGACGTTATCGCATTGATCAAAGCGTCGGCTTCACCGGCCGAAGCGAAGTCCGCCCTCATGGAGCGCAAGTGGACGCCAGGCGCCGTTACCGACATGTTGAAACGCGCCGGCGACATGGATACGCGCCCCGACGGCCTGGTCGGTGCCTGTGGTCTTGTAGACGGTCAGTACCTGCTCTCGGACGTGCAGGCGCAAGCGATACTGGATCTTCGCCTGCACCGCCTGACGGGTCTTGAGCAAGATAAAATTATCACTGAATACAAAGATATATTAGGCAAAATTAAAGAATACTCTAATATTCTCGCCAGCCCGGATTTGTTGCTCGAAGTTATCAAGACTGAGCTCGCCGAAGTTCGCGACGCCTACGGTGACGAGCGTCGAACCGAAATCGTCCAGGATCATTCTGACCTGAGTGTCGAAGATCTGATTCCCGAGGCCGAGGTTGTCGTAACCCTGTCTCATGGCGGATATGCCAAAGCGCAACCCATCGAGGACTACCAGGCGCAAAAGCGTGGAGGTCGCGGCCGCTCGGCAACGAAGGTCAAAGACGAGGACTTCATCGACAACCTTTTCGTGGCCAATACACACGATACGATCTTGTGTTTTTCCAGCCGCGGCAAAATGTACTGGTTGAAGGTATACCAGGTACCGCAGGCCAGTCGTGGCTCGCGCGGCAAGCCAATCGTCAACCTGTTGCCGCTCGAAGAGGGCGAACGTATCAATGCTGTGCTGCCGATTCGTGAATACACGGAGGGCCACTACGTGTTCATGGCCACATCCTGCGGTACGGTCAAGAAGACGCCACTTACGCAATTCTCGCGTCCTCGTGCCAACGGAATCATCGCGATCGATCTTCGCGGTGACGACAGGCTCGTTAATGTCGCTATTACGGACGGCCAGGCGGAAGTATTGCTCGTTGCCAGTCATGGCAAGTCCATACGGTTCCGCGAAGACGATGTCCGGCCCATGGGTCGTGGTGCCGCTGGCGTACGTGGCATCAAGTTGCCAGCCGGGCACGAAGTCATAGCGCTCGCTATCCTGAGCGAAGGTCTCGTTTTGACGGCGACGGAAACCGGTTACGGCAAGCGCACGCCGGTAGAGGATTTCCCGGTCCAGGGCCGCGGTGGCCAGGGCGTCATCGCGATCCAGACAACGGATCGCAATGGACGGACCGTGGGCGCATTGCAGGTTGCCGACGTGGACGAAGTGATGTTAATCAGTTCCAACGGCACGCTGGTGCGGACCGGGGTCGATGATATTTCGATCATGGGCCGCAACACACAGGGTGTGCGCTTGATTCGGGTTGAGCAGGGCCAGCGACTGGTGGGTCTTGCAAGAATCGAGGCGATTGACGACGAAGACGAGTAATGCACTAATTCGGTGCGGGATATTCGTTGCCGTACTGAGCTTATCGCCAATTTAGTCGTGCAATTTCGTCGTTAAACCGTAACAATACGCGCCCAATATTCCTGCCCTGCAACCAACACGACAACCCGAAGGACCCCAGCGACATGTCGCGCGTTTACAATTTCAGTGCCGGCCCGGCAGCTTTACCCCTCGAAGTTCTGCAACAAATTCAAGACGATATCCCGGATTGGCAAGGTACCGGAATGACTGTGATGGAGTGCAGTCATCGCGGCAAAGAGTTCGTAGAACTCGCGGCGCGTGCCGAGCGCAATCTTCGGACCTTGTTGAGCGTTCCGGACGACTACAGTGTCTTGTTCCCACAGGGTGGGGCAACGATGCAAATGGCGATGACGCCAATGAATCTCGCGGCACCCGGAGACAATGTTGACTATGTTGTGACCGGAAGCTGGGGAAAGAAAGCAGCGGGTGAAGCCAAAAAGTTTTGCAACGCCAGGGTAATCGCGGACGCTTCAGACAGGAACTTCACGTATGTCCCTGACCCGGCAACCTGGGCACGTAGCGACGACGCTGCGTACCTGCACTATGTCCCTAACGAGACGATCGCCGGTGTTGAATTTCACTTTGTTCCGGACAGTGATGTTCCGCTCGTTGCGGACATGTCGAGCACAATCCTGTCACGTCCCATCGAGGTCGAGCGATTTGGTGCCATTTACGCGGGCGCTCAGAAAAATATTGGGCCGGCGGGCATCACGCTTGTGATCGTGCGCAAGGATTTACTGGATCGTGCGCGGCCGGACAATCCGCATTTGATGACCTGGAAATCCTATGCGGAATCCGACTCGATGACGAATACGCCACCAACCTTTGCGTGGTATGTCGCTGGCCTTGTTTTTGAGTGGTTGTTGAAACAAGGTGGCGTCGAAGCGATGGCAGCGGTTAACTCGCGCAAAGCCGGCAAATTGTACGACGCAATCGACAACTCAGGTTTCTATTCAAACCCGGTGTCCAAGGATTGTCGCTCGTGGATGAACGTGCCATTTATTCTTGCGGACAGCGAGCTGGACGGCGTTTTTCTGAGTGAAAGCGCTGCTGCCGGACTGACGAATTTGAAAGGACACCGGTCCGTGGGTGGCATGCGCGCATCCATTTATAACGCCGTAAGTGAACAGGCGGTTGATGCGCTGATCGACTTCATGGCTGATTTTGAGAAAAGGCACGGATAGCAACTCATGTATAAAATACTGACTTTAAACAATATTGCGGCGAAGGGACTTCAGCGCCTGCCGGCAGACCGATACCAAACCGGTACGGATATCGCAGACCCTGACGCGATCCTGTTGCGCTCTCAGAATCTGCACGATATGGATTTGCCGATGAGCATTGCGGCGATCGGCAGGGCCGGCGCTGGTACCAATAACATCCCGATCGATGTGATGAGTGATCGCGGCGTACCGGTATTCAATGCGCCGGGTGCGAACGCGAACGCAGTCAAGGAACTCGCCGTCGCCGGAATGTTAATCGGCGCTCGTAACCTGTGCAGTGCAGCGGCCTATGTCGCCGGCCTGGATCAAACCGGCGACGCGCTGAATAAGGCTGTCGAAGCAGGCAAGAAGCAGTTCGTCGGATTTGAATTACCAGGTCGGCGATTGGCCGTGCTCGGACTTGGCGCAATTGGCGTTGAGGTTGCAAACTCTGCACTCGCACTGGGAATGAACGTTGTTGGTTTCGATCCGGCGATTACGGTCCGGAACGCATGGCAATTGTCGTCCGGCGTTGAACTCGCGGAATCGCTGGACCAGTTGTTTCATGGTGCTGATTTTGTCTCACTGCATGTTCCGTTAATCGAAGCAACAAAACATATTGTTGATGCCAAGCGTATTGCATTGGTTAAAGATGGCGCAGTACTCGTTAACTTTGCCCGAGGCGGAGTTGTCGACAACGCGGCGGCTATTGCAGCTTTGGATAGTGGCAAATTGCACGCGTTCGTTTGTGATTTCCCAACACCCGAACTGATTGCACATCCGAAAGTGGTAGCGCTTCCCCACCTGGGCGCGTCGACAGCAGAGGCAGAAGAGAACTGTGCAGTCATGGTTGCGGAAAACGTCAAAGATTATCTTGAAAATGGAAACGTCCGATATTCGGTGAATTTTCCCGAAGCACGTTTGCCCCGTCTTGATGCCTGGCGTATCACACTGGCGAATGCCAATGTTCCGAACATGGTTGGACAGGTTTCTACCTGCATCGCGAATGCAGGACTGAACATCGAGGACCTGCTCAACAAGTCCAAAGGCGACCTCGCTTATACGATCGTGGATGTGAATGATGAGCCGTCGCCAGAGCTTATCGCCGAGATTGCGGCGATCAAGGGCGTTCTGACTTTGCGAAACCTCGGTAAGCCTGTATAACCGTAGGATTACATTGGGTTTTTGAGCGGATAGCAGATGGCAAACGAGGGCAAAGACGCAAACGCCCGGGATCTCGCCGAGATTCGCAAGCGCATCAACAGCATTGACGAACGCCTGCAGGCGCTGATTAATGAGCGGGCGACCATTGCCCAGCAGGTTGGCGTCGCCAAGGGCGAACTCGCTTCCGCGGTGGACTACTACCGCCCCGAACGTGAAGCTGAAGTGCTGCGAAGCGTGCTTGAACGCAACCAGGGCCCAATGCGCGATGACGAAATGGTGCGCCTGTTCCGGGAGATCATGTCGGCATGCCTCGCACAACAGGAGCCGTTGAAAATCGGCTTTCTCGGTCCCGAAGGCACCTTCACACAGACTGCCGTTTTCAAACACTTTGGGCATTCAGTCCGGGCGCTGCCGTTTCATTCAATTGACGAGGTCTTCCAGGAAGTCGAATGCGGAGCCGCTGATTTCGGCGTTGTTCCAATTGAGAATTCAACGGAAGGCTCCGTCAATAACACGCTCGATATGTTCCTGACGTCGCCGTTGAAAATTGCCGGCGAGATCGAGCTGAAGATCGAGCAACACCTTATGAGTAAGGTGGCTGGCCTCGACAAAATCGAACGAATCTGTGCGCACGAGCAATCGCTCGCCCAATGTCGCAGCTGGTTGCGGGAAACCCTGCCGCACGTCGAATTGATTGGAATGTCGAGTAACGCGGCGGGCGCGCGGCGCGCGCGTGACGAGAACGGGACGGCGGCGATAGGTCCGGAAGTGGCGGCCGATGTTTACGATCTCAAGATCATGGTCAACAATATTGAAGACCGGCCGGACAATGCGACCCGGTTCCTGGTCATAGGACGGGGATTGCTGGCGCCGAGCGGCAAAGACAAGACAACCATCCTGGTGTCTACCGATGACACTGCAGGCGGAGCGGGCGTACTCCACCATTTGCTGCAGCCACTGGCAGATCACAAGGTCAACATGACGCGCATCGAATCCCGGCCTTCGCGGCGCAAGAACTGGGACTACGTCTTTTTTATAGACCTCGAAGGCCACGCGGAAGAGGCACCCTTGTCGGATGCTTTGGCCAAGCTGGAGTCGAACAGCTCACTCTTCAAAGTGCTCGGTGCTTACCCGAAAGCGCTTGGCTGAGTCGATCTTAAGAATGCGATTCAAAGTCACACCATCGCGGGTCCACGATGCGGTCGTCACGGTTCCAGGTGACAAGTCGATCTCGCATCGCGCATTGATGCTCGGCAGTATTGCGGACGGCAGGACCGAAGTAGACGGCTTTCTTGCGGGAGAGGATTGCCTGGCGACCCTGGCAGCGATGCAATCAA
>JAUHYO010000001.1 GCA_030426325.1 Gammaproteobacteria bacterium
GGCTTTGCTCTTCACTGAAGAGTTGCGACCCATCCTCGAGCTTGCCGCGTGCGAGCTGCAGCTTGATCCACCTGAGCATGTCACCGACGCTGCAACGCACACCGCCGGCGGCCGCGGCGACATCGACCTCGGGGCTGGCACGGTTACGCTCGACAACCTGCAACTCTCCTTCGACGATGGCATGCGGTGCGGCGAGATTCCGCATTGCCTCGGGTGGAATGCGTCCGGCGAAACAGTATTCGGCACCCAGCCTGCCGAGAATGCGCTCGTCGACAAAGTCTTCCCACGAGATACCTGTGACGGCCGGCACGAGTTCGCCGGCGACGATATACAAGAGATTGTCATAGGCGTATTCGGTGCGGAACGCACTCTCGGGCTTGAAGTAACGCAGCCCGTGAATAATATCTTCGCGCGTAAACAGGTTGGGTTTTGGCCACAGCATCAGGTCGCCCGCACCACTCACCAGGCCACTGCGGTGAGTCAGCAGGTCGAGAATCGTAAACTCGCGCGTAACCCAGGGATCGTAAAGGGCAAAGTCCGGGATGTGATCAACAATCCTGTCGTTCCAGCTGAGTTTACCGTCATCGACCAGCATCGCCAGCGAGGCTGCGGTGAAGGCTTTCGAAGTCGACGCAATGCGGAACAGCGTTTCGGTGTCGACCGGATCATCGAGGCCGATTTCGCGTACGCCGTAGCCGGCAGCATGCACGACGGCACCGTCTTTGACGACACCAACCGCCACGCCCGGAACCGAGAACGCTTTCATCGCATCCGTGACGAGTGTATCGATGTCCCGCGTCGCAATCCCGGGCTGCGTTGCGCAAGCGCTGAGCACCAGGGGAATCAGAATCGCGGGAACAAGCCGTGCAACAGACTTCATATCAAAACAATGCCTGCAACCAGGTACATCAGCAATGAAATCGCACCGACGGTGACCGCGTACGGCAACTGCGTGCGAACGTGCTCCAGCAAATCACAGCCTGAGGCGATAGCGGATACCGCCGTCGTATCGGAAATCGGAGAGCAATGGTCGCCGAAGACGCCACCGCCCAGTATTGCTGCAAGACACAGCGACGCCGGCAGGTCGAGCGAAATGGCCAGCGGCATGCCGAGCGGAATCAGGATGGCGAATGTGCCCCACGAGGTACCGGTCGAGAATGAGATCAATGCGCCCGCCAGGAACAGCATCGCGGGAATCAGGAAATTGGGCAGATTGCCGCCGACCAGTTTCGCAATATAAGCGCCGGTTCCCATGTCGCCAAGGCTCTGCCCGAGTGCGAGCGCCAGCAACAGGATGGCGACCAGCGGCATCAGGTCACCCATGCCCTGGAACGCAATCTTGACGAGCCTGACGTGTTCGAATCCTGCACCCAGCAGCATCTGGAAATAGGCGACCAGCGTCGCAAGTGTGGTCGCGTACAGCACTGACTTTGAGCCGCTGCCGTCAGCCAGGTTGCCATTGCCTGTGTAGTACATGAAACCGAGCATGCCAACGATCATCACCAGCAGCGGCACAACCATGTAACTCGGTTTGGTCGCCTCGATGTCCTCTTCGAGATGGATGTCCACGCCAACGCCGGCCGGACTGGTCGCCAGCGGTCCGAAATAACGGCCCGTAGCCGCCGTCACGAACACCGTCGCCAGGGTCAGAATGGCGTAGAAATTAAATGCGACCGTGCCCCACAGGACCTCCGCCGATGTCAGGCCGAAGTTGTACTGGTTCAGCAATACGAGCACGAAAGCGCCCCAGCCATTTAATAGAATCATGATGCACACCGGCGCCGAGGTGCTGTCGATGATGTAAGCCAGCTTCGCCCGGCTCATCCCATATTTGTCGAACAGACCCCGGGACAGGATACCCGCCGTCAGGACGCTCAGGTTGGACTCGACAAAAACGGCGACTCCCACGCCGCTTGTCAGCAAAGCGGCACTGCGGCCGCTGCGTGCTATCCCTCGTCGAATGAGGCTTTCGACCATCGCCGCCACCCCGCCCGACACGCGGATAAAGGCGAGCAAGGCGCCGATCATCAGGCTGAAAATCAGCAGTCGGGCGTTGTCGGGACTATTGAATACGCCGACGATACGTTCGATCGTGTTCAGCGTCGCCGGGGCGGGCGCCGTCCAGGCCAAGGACATTTGCAGCAATTCGGCTGTAAAAATCGCCAGCAACAACGCGACGATGACTTCCTTTCGCCACAGGACAACGACGATTGCTATCACGGGTGGAACAACCGATAACCAGTCCATGAATGTGCTCACCCAATTGCCACCAGGAAGCGGCCAAACTATTCATTTATTCCGAGGCAGTCAACCAATATAATAATTTATTCCTCACTGCCGGAACCCAGCCAGAATGAACACTTTCGCCTATCGCGATGGGCACTACTTTGCAGAGAACGTTGCGATCCGGCAGATTGCCGAAGTCGTCGGCACGCCTTTTTATTGCTATTCACGCGCCGCCGTTGAAGCCCGTTACGATGCCCTTGCCGGTGCACTCAAGGGTTTTAGCGCACTGGTCTGCTACGCCGTCAAAGCCAACTCCAACCAGACGCTGATTGGTTTGCTCGCCGCTCGGGGTGCGGGCGCGGACGTGGTCTCCGAAGGTGAAATGCGTCGCGCGCTGGCGGCCGGGATTCCCGCATCGAAAATAGTTTATTCCGGCGTGGCCAAGACCGTTCGAGAGATCGAATTCGCGTTGCAGCAGGATATTCGCCAGTTCAATGTGGAGTCCGAGCAGGAGCTTCGCGTTATCAGCGCCGCGGCTGTCCGTCTCAACAAGATCGCGCCCGTTGCGTTTCGCATCAACCCGAATGTTGATGCAGGTACTCATGAAAAGATCTCGACCGGCAAGGCCGAAAATAAATTCGGTATAGCGATTGAAAACGCCAGGCGGGCCTACGACGAAACCAGGAATTTGCCCGGCGTCGAGGTTCGCGGTGTTGACCTTCACATCGGCTCGCAAATTATGAACCTTGCACCGTTCGAGGCAGCGTTTTCGCGCATCGCCGAACTGGTCGAGGATCTGCGTCGTGCCGGACACACAATTTCGACCATTGATCTGGGTGGCGGCCTTGGCATCAACTACGATCGGCAAAACGACAAAGCGCCAGGCGTCGATGACTACGCCCGAATCGTGAAGAAGACCGTCGGACATCTCGATTGCAAGATTATCGTCGAGCCCGGACGCTGGCTCGTTGGCAATGCCGGCGTGCTCGTCAGCCGTGTCATCTACACGAAGACCAACGGTGCAACAAAGTTCTTGATCATTGACGCCGCGATGAACGATTTCCTGCGGCCGAGCATGTACAACGCCTACCATTCGATCGTCGGTGAGAAAAAAACCGATGCACCCGACGTGCTGTATGACATCGTCGGTCCGGTATGCGAAACCGGCGACACCTTCGCTCGAAAACGCCAGTTGCCCGAGCAGGATTCCGGCGACCTGGTGATCATCGAAGGTGCCGGGGCCTATGGCAGTGTTATGGCGTCAACCTACAACACGCGACCTTTGGTTCCGGAAGTCATGGTCGACGGTGATGAATTTCGGGTTATCCGGCAGCGGCCGGATTACGACAGCATGATCGCCCTCGACATTCCCTGGGCTTCTGCGGGTTGACGGTGGTGGCAGCTATTTTGCCTTGGACAGTTCCCGGGACTTGCAGCTTCGGGACAGCGACGCCTGACCCTGTTTACCCGACTGCGCCAGCGTATAGAACACCAGGTCGATAACATGTTGCTGCGAAGTCGATGCCACAACGTGCGGAATATCATTGTCCCGGCCATGAGAAACCGAGTACAGGCGAATATCGGCCAGCGCTGCAACCGGGTTCGCCGACTGGTTGGTGATGGAAATAATCGTCGCACCGGCTTTCTTGCCCAGTTTCGCCATTTGACCCAAATGCGTCGATTGCCCCGAAGCAGAAATCAGTACCAGGCAATCACCGCGGGCGAGCGTTGCAACACTCTGCAACTGCACTTCGATGTCGGGTTCCGAAATCACCGGCTTGCCCACACTCGCGAGCTTGAGTGCAGTGTCCCGAACAACACTAAAGGCATTGCCACTGCTGGCCAGTTGCACCCGCGCCGCCGACTCGATGGCTCTTGCGGCCAGGCGAAGACTGTCGTCGTCGTTGAGGTCGGTAGCACCGCTGATTGCATCACTCTTTGCCTGGAACAGTCGGTCCTTGAGCGACTCGCTGGCACCTCTCGATGCACGGCGACCATTGAGCACCGCAACATTCGATTCCTGTTTGACGACCGATTCGTGAATGGCGAGCTTCAAATCCGTGAAACCCTTGTAGCCCATCTTCTGGCTGAACTTGACGACACTGGATTGACTGACGCCGACCGAACCTGCGATTTGCTGCGACGAGTAATCGCGAATCAACGACGGATTCTCGAGAATGAAGTCAGCGAGCTTCTTCTCGTTCGCCGACATTTCATCGCGCGCAGATCGTATGATTGCAAGACAGGACATGGGGACCATGATAAATCAAACGGTCTCTGATGTAATCCAGCCACAAGCCCCGACAACAGGCCATTTCCAATGAACAGACGACGAATACTCCAATCGACCATTGCCGGCGCCCTCATCGGGGGCAGCGGCGTACTGGGTACCACGAATGCCGCAGCGGCCCCGGCCGGCAAGATATTGAAGCCACGGCGTCTCGCGCCCGGGAATACGATAGGACTCGTAGCACCTGCCAGCAGCTCGCTGGAAGATGAGGGTATCCGGTTCTCGATCGACCTCGTGCGCTCAATGGGCTTCAAGGTGAAACAGGGTGCGCATCTCTTCGATCGCGAGCAGTACCTCGCCGGCGACGACCGCGCCAGGGCCGAGGACGTTAACAATATGTTCGCCGACGACAGTGTTGATGCCATTTTTTGCCTTCGCGGCGGCTACGGCACGTCACGAATCCTGCCCTACCTCGACTACGAATTGATTGGTCGCAATCCCAAGGTACAGCTCGGCATGAGCGACATAACCGGCATACTGACCGCGATCCACACCAAGACCGGCGTTGTCGGCTTTCACGGGCCCAACGCATCCGGCAATTTTTCCGACTACGCACTCAGTGAATTTCAGAAAGTTTTGATGCAGCCGACGCCAACGACAGAGATCGGCTCGGCCCCGCCGTTCGAGGCACGCGAAGGCAGAATCGAACGCAAGAACCGGCTGACTTACATCAATGGCGGCGTCGCGAAAGGTCGCCTGATCGGTGGCAACCTGACCCTGATCTCGGTGCTGATGGGCACGGAATTCGAACCGGACTTTCAAGACAAGATTGTATTTCTCGAAGACGTACACGAGGCACCGTACCGCATTGATCGCATGCTGACGCAGCTTCTTCTTGCCGGAAAATTACAACAGGCCGCCGGCATCGTATTCGGCAAATTCACGGACAGCGAAACCGAGGGCAACACTTTCAGTCTCGAAGAAGTGATGCGCGACCGAACCAAAGACCTTGGTATTCCGGTTGTTCGCGGCTTCATGATCGGTCATGTGGAAGACCAGACAGTGGTACCGATCGGCGTCGAAGCAGAACTCGATGGCAACAAGGGTACTCTTCGTCTGCTGGAAGCTGCGGTAACCTGATGCGCCGAGCTGCAACGTTTGCGCTTATCGCCGGTGCGCTGCTTTGTGGCTGCCAGCAAACAAGCGAATGGAACGGATCGATGGAAGACCTTCTGAACTCGCAGCCGACCCGGTTCGCGACCGTGATGCAAGACCCGGCCAGGTATCGTGTGCAGATTATTTACACACAGATTGACCGGGACGCGGACAATGTGCCGGCGTTTTCCAGCTATCACTTTCGGGTCAACCCGGACGAATACTTCTATCCCGCCAGCACCGTCAAACTACCAACAGCGCTGCTCGCGCTTGAGAAAATAAATGGACTGGCCATTCCCGGGCTAACGCGGGACACCACGATGCTGACGGGCGCCGCCTCGGACTGGCAAACAGCGGCCGTAACCGACCTCACGTCACCAACCGGCCTGCCATCAGTCGGCCATTACGTCCGCAAGATACTGCTCGTTAGCGACAACGATGCGTTCAATCGTCTGTACGAGTTCCTCGGCCAGAAACCACTTAATGAATCGATGCTGGCCAAAGGCTTTCGCAATACACGCATTTTTCACCGGCTCGAAGTACCGCGCAACGCAACCGAGAACGCAAAGACCAACCCGGTTTCTTTTGTTGATGGCAATAAAACACTATACAGCCAGGACGCGGCAGTCAGTGACACAGACTACGCGCACGATGAGCCCATCCTGCTCGGTCGCGCCGAAATGGTCGATGGCCAACGGCTCGAACGGCCCAAGGATTTCAGCGTCAACAATGTTTTCGCGTTACAGGATATTCACGATGTAATGAAGACATTGATCTTTCCCGAATCCGTCCCGCGAGAGCAGCGCTTCAACCTGACCGAAGACGACTATCGGTTCGTTTATCGAAACATGTCTGCCTATCCAGGCGAAAGCGGCATCCCTCAGTATGCTGATGCCGATCGATATCCGGACGGCTACGTCAAGTTTTTCATGTACGGCGGTTCGGCGACTTCCATCCCCGACAACATTCGTATCTTCAACAAACCGGGCGATGCCTACGGTTTTCTCACGGATTGTGCCTACATCGTCGATTTGGAGAACGGTGTTGAGTTCTTGCTCGCTGCAACAATTTACACAAACGAAAACGAAACCTTCAATGACGACAACTACGAGTACGATGAAATCGCCCTGCCGTTTCTGCGTGACCTCGGCCAGGCAATCTACGAAATCGAACTCACACGGGACCGCTTACAGGCTCCCGACCTGAGCCGGTTTCGCTAGATTGCCAGGGGAAAAACCTGTTATTGCTGTGAGAGCCGGTAAAGCAATAACGCTGCTCGCTTGATAGCGACCGGCATTGAGGTCAAATCCAGGCTCTCATTCGGCGTATGACCACCGTCACCGACCGGGCCCAGTCCCGCGAGCGAGTCCGAGTAAGGCGCGACAAAAGAAATATCCGCAGCACCTCGCCGTGACGGATCAAGAATCGGCATTGCACCTCGGCCAAGGTCCTCGTTGATCCCCGACAGGATTCGATGCAGGCGTCGATTGCCCTCGGTCGGCTCCATTGGCGGGTATCGATCTTCAAACTCGATGTGTGCTTCGGTCAGCGGCAGATTGTTTGCAACGATTTTTCGCATCGCGTCGCGGGTACGTTCGAGCTGCGCCTGCGAAATCGTGCGAATGTCACCGTGCACGATCACCTTGTTGGGCACCACGTTGGTCTTACCGAAGGTAGTGCCACGATTGCTCTCAAAATCGTAGGTGACATCGGTGCCGCCCTGGATGGTACCCACGTTGAAGGTAAGATATTCCTCGCCACGGACCTGTTCATCAAACTGGTTCAGGATTCTTGCCGCCTCGAAAATTGCGCCATGGCCCGTCTGGTCATTGAAGATGCGCGACGAATGCGCCTGCTTGCCACTGACTTCCATGTGCCAGTTTGACGAGCTGCGGCGCGAAATAGTCGCCCAGTCCTGATTATCAAAGCTGACGCCCCCTTCAAATCCGAGCGAGATGTCAGCCCATTTGCCCGCCTCGATCAGGTCGTGCTTCGAAATTGTCAGCGGCGAGCCGGCGTACTCCTCATCCCCGGTATAGGCAACCGTAACCGACAACTCATCGAGCGCCCCGATTTCCTGCAACGCCCGTAACGCATAGACAATCACGACGTTGCCGGACTTCATGTCATCAACTCCGGGGCCATAGGCCGTATCGCCATCCCGGCGGTAGGACTGAAAACCATCATCGGCCTCAAAAACCGTATCGAGGTGACCGATCATAAGCACGCGCTTTTTCCCGTCGACGTAGCGTCGCCCGAATAAATGGCCGGCGCGCTGCATTTCATCCGGCATATCAATCCATTCGGCTTCAAAGCCCAGGGCCTCAAGCTCCCGGGTCATGACGTCGCCCAACTTGCGAATTCCGTCGTGGTTCAATGTGCCGCTGCTGATATTGACGGTCTCTTCGAGCAGGTCGATGGATGCTTCGGTGTTGGCATCGATCCAATCCATCATGCGTTGTTCATCGGCGCTGAGTTCAGCCGTGGTCGCGGCGTTGGAAACGAAAATCAACGCCAAAGCTGCAAGAAAATGTGTCGTGTAATGTCTGATCATGTTTAAACCTTGATAAATATTTTGCGCGAATACAAAAACCACGCGAAACCGAGCAACAACAGGACATTGCTTATCGCGTACGCCAGCGAAGCATTGTACGGGGATGCGAACGTCGATTCGAATACGTTTTGCCAAAGCCAGGTCTTGATATTGATCGACTGACCGGAAGCCTCTGTAACATGAATGGCATTTAGCGTTCGGGCAAGTACGCCCGATACCGCATAGATAATCAGTGCATTAGTGCCGTAAACAACAAAGGCTTGCATGCCGCGATGGTGCTTCCTTATATCAACCCACCAGTACATTACACCGAGCACCAGCAGCGCTATGCCGCTTGTATAAAGTACGTAGGAACTGGTCCAGATCTGCTTGTTGATGGGAAACACGCTGTTCCAGATCAGCCCGGCTGCCAGTAAAACAGCACCCACTACCATCAGCCCTGCGACTTTTTCGAAGTGGCCGCGACTGCTTCTAAGCCAGGCACCGGTCAGAATTCCGCTGATACCCGTCGCAAAGGCCGGCAAAGTGCTCAGCAATCCCTCCGGGTCCCAGACCTTCGACTGTGCCCAGAGATGGCCTCCCAGCAATGTGGAATCCAGCCAGGCGCCCAGATTGGTTGCTGCCTCAAGATTGGGCGGATGTCCGCCGGGCACGGGTATTAGCGTGAGCATTCCCCAGTAAGCGAGAAGGCAGCCGACGCCCACCCAGAACAACTGGCGAACATCGAGCCAGAGAAACAGCAATGCTGTTACCGCATAGACCAGCGCAATGCGTTGCAGCACGCCCGGTATGCGCAAGGTAGCGAGATCAAAATAGGGATAACCGGAAAGAAACAATCCAATCAGAAAGATCAGAAACGATCGCCAGAGAATTTTCTGCACCAGCAGCCCGCGGTCGACACCCGCCTCTTTGCGTCGACCAATTGCGAGTGCGATTGATACGCCAACGATGAACAGGAAAAAAGGAAATATCCAGTCGGTCGGCGTCGCACCATGCCATTCGGCGTGCTGCAGCGGCGCGTAAACGTAACTCCACGAACCCGGGTTATTCACCAGGATCATCGCGGCGATGGTCATTCCTCGAAAAACATCGAGCGAAAGAAGACGGCTGGTCGATTGTTGCATTTCGTCATTGTGGCAGACACACACCGGTGCCGGGTAGTCCGTAAACGGCGCACTCCCGAAATATGTGCAGAACGTTCTTTCGGGAACCTTTTTCTCCCGACCGCATCTTTCAAGCCCCTCCAATCGGTTTGCGAGAGAGATATGAGAATGAGGAAGTTTTTTACCCCGCTGCTGTTTGCTGCTGTATCGGTAGCCGCATGCTCTGACAATGATTCGGTTCCCGGTGTTATCACCCTGCCGGAACCACCCATCGACGGGCAGACTGTATTTCGTTACGACACCTACGGCGACGAAGTCTTCTGGACCGACGTGCTGCGCTTCAATGAGGTTGTCGCGACAATCAGCCCGGAAACAGCACTGGCCGTCGGACTGAAGGTTGACGCCGACGCGGTGCCGGCCGACGTCCTGGCAAATGCCGATCTCACTGACCCGGCCACGACCGTCGCATTACTCGGACTCGACGCCGTCGTCGGCATCAAGGCCGATGTTGCGGCGGACGGCACCGTCACTCGCTTCGGCATTACCTGCGCATTGTGCCACTCGGATGTCGACGACTCGGTCGCGCCGGGCATCGGCGTCCGCCTGGATGGCTGGCCAGCCAAGGATCTTGATCCGGGTCTGATCATTTCCCTGTCGCCCTTTTTCGATGATAAGCCGGCAATGCGCGCTCAGTTGCAGTCCTGGGGGCCGGGTATGTACGACCCGTACTGGAACCTGGATGGCATCAGCGACCCGGTCGTCATCGCGCCGGCATACGGGCTCAAGGACGTGCCACTGGAGACCTACACCGGTGAGGGACCCGTCTCGTACTGGAACGCCTATGTCGCCATAACGCAAATGGGTGGACAGGGAACATTCGTGGAGCCGGCCCTGAACATCGAAATTCACGCGGACCCCGATCTCGTAACGCCGAAACTGCCGGCGCTGCTCGCCTACCAGGAGAGCCTGGATTCACCGGTCCCACCGCTTGAGAGCTATGACATGGAAGCCGCCGAGCGCGGCAAGGTGCTGTTTGATGGCAAAGCCGGGTGCTCAGGCTGCCATTCCGGCGATCAATTTACCGACGCGGGAACCACACTCCATGAAGCACACGAAATCGGTGCTGATCCGCTGTACGCCACCCGCACGATAACGAAGAAATATCGAACGACACCCTTGCGTGCGCTTTGGCAGCACCCGCCGTACTACCACAACGGTGAATTCGAGACCCTGCGCGATGTGGTCGAACACTACGACCTGGTGAGAAACCTGGGGCTCGCGGACGATGAGAAGTCGGATCTCGAGGAATATTTGAAGTCGCTGTGATTATTTTTCCCCGCCCGGGAACCTTTCCGGATCTCGTGCATCATGCGGGTGAGGATGGGGTAATTCCGAGTAAATCGATATGACCGACAACAACCTAGCGCCTCCAACGCACCTGTCGATTAGCGGTGCGGATAAGGCCCGCCGCCGATTCATGCCCAGGATCGGCACGGTTTTCTCTTGAGCTCCGCCCGCCCCGTACCCTCCTGGCGTCCCCCAGCGCCTGCAGCGATACTGACAGCGGCAGTACTGGTCTTGCTGTCGTTGTCAGTCGCTGCAACTTCTCGGCCCGATCTCGAGGCTGGCCAGAGAAGTTATGCCAAGTGCATGGGCTGCCATTCGCCGGAATACAACCGCACCGGACCGCTGCACTGCGGCCTTTTCGGACGCGAATCCGCTGCGGTGCAGGGCTATAATTATTCGCAGGCAATGCGAGACGCTCGAATCGTCTGGAACGCCGACACGCTGGATCGATTCCTCGAATCGCCGCTCACGATGCTGCCCGGAACGTCGATGGGTTTTGCCGGCATTCCGGATCAGACCGAACGACGCAACCTTATCGCCTGGCTGGCCACTCTCAATGCATCGTCGGACATCTGTCGTGATGCCTTAATCGCCAATGGAGGAACAAGATAATGGTAGATGCTGAACCCGTCTCGCCGAATTCTTTTGCAGACCTGAGCGACGACCTGATTCTCGAGCGTGTTGCTGCTGGCGACCTTGACGCCTACGAAGGCATCATGCGGCATCACAACCAACGGCTCTATCGCATTGCACGCAGCATTGTCACTGACGATGCCGAGGCAATGGACGTCGTGCAGGAATCCTTCATCGCCGCCTTCGACCGGCTCGACGAACTCCGCGAACCAGCGGCGCTTCCAAGCTGGCTTGCCCGAATTACGCGCAACAACGCTCTGATGCGTCTTCGCAAGAATCGCAGGATGCAATACATGGACGAACCCGATTTCGACAATGTTCTGAATCTCTCAACCGCCGTCAAGCGTCCGGAACAACCCGACTCGGCGTTGGCAAACAAGCAACTCGGTCGTTTGCTCGAGCACTATATAGACGAGCTGCCCGACGCGTTTCGCACGGTCTTCATGCTCCGCGCCATTGAGCAATGTTCGGTCGCCACAACTGCTGAACTTATGGACATTGAGCCGGCAACGGTCAAGACTCGGTATCACCGTGCGCGGCTGCTACTACAGAAACAAATGACGGACCTCAGCAACTCGTCCGGTGTTGCGGTTCACGAATTTGCCGGGCATCGATGTGACGCTATTGTACGCAACGTTCTGAGCGCATTAAGAAAGTCTCGTTAATTTGTTGCACACCACTCCGCCGGGGCAAACTGCTGTATTCTTGGCGGAGTGAACATTAAATCAAACGCCGAAGGTCCCCGGCACCGCGAGACGGTCGAGTGATTCGTACCGCCACGGACCTGCAGGAATGCCGCAATCTCTGGGACGCGCTTTCGCCAAAGCAGGATGCCTGGGATGACTGGGACCTGATGTACGCCTTTCACCACCAGGACGATCATCGATTGCATTTCCTGGTACATCAAACCGATGGCGGTCCGCCGGATGGCTTGATTCCGCTTGTGTTTGACAGCAAGGAAAGCCGCTACATGTTGATGGCTGGCAGTTACCCCGATGGACGGGTCCTGTGGCTTCAGAACGCGGACTTCCCCGAGTTTTTTGGGCACCTTCCCGAACCGACCGTGTTGTTCGACTTAAAGCAAAGCTGGGTCAGTGACTTATTGGCGATGCATCCGCAATTCGAGGCCTATTTCTCCGAACCGGACTCGCGCTACTTTATGGTACCGGCCGAGTTCGGGTTCGATTTTTACAATCACCTCGATACCTTTCCGCCCGAGAAGAAGCAGAAGTTTCTCTATGACCTGCGGCATATCAACAAGCGCGAACCCGCACTGCGCTGGAGTAGCGATAACGAGGCCGACCTGTTTATCGAGCTGGTAAACCGCAACTTCGGTTCGGAGTCAGACTACGCCGATGCGAACAACGCGAGCGAATTGCGACGCGTCATTGATGAGCTGGCTCGCAGCGGTCGACTGAAAACGCTGACGATCGAGGTTGATGGTGTAAAGCAGGCAGTCTCGCTGTCATTACTGCATGGCACCAAGATGATCGCGTTGTACGCTGCCAGCAACAATGACTTTAACAACCTCGGCAAGTTGCTGAACGTCGAGGCAATTCAGGAAGCCTGCCGCCTGCGTGTCGATGAAATCAGCTTTATGACCGGCATGCAGTGGAAAGCGAACTGGAAAATGAAGAGTGAAACCTGCGTTACGCTGCGCAAACCGCCGCGGGAAATTGCTGCCACTTGAAACAGCGATCATGCCTGAAGGTGTCGACCTCAATGGATCGATAACACAACAATTGCGATATCGCAATGATTGTGTTACCGTTCCTTTTCCTTTTTGGAACAGGAGATCATCATGCTTTCATGGGCCTTGGGGTTCTTCATTCTTGCGATCATTGCAGGTGTCCTCGGTTTCGGCGGTATCGCCGGCGCTGCAGCGGGAATAGCGAAAATTCTGTTCTATGTTTTCCTGGTACTGCTGATTGTCAGCGCTGTTGCCGGCGCCCTTCGCGGCCGGCCACCCGTGTAGTAGTACAATAGTGTGACGATTGCGCAGTCACACAGGTAGATCGATGCGAAGTGCAACCCTTGTTTGTATTGTATTGGCATTTGCTACAGGCACGGCCAACGGCAAGGCTGCACTGAGCATCGTCGTATACGGTGCGACCGGTGACGTCGGGACACACATCGTTCAGGAAGCATTGAATCGCGGGCATCAGTTTACCGCGGTGTCGCGCAGGCCCGAGCAAGTCGAGATGCAGCATGACAGGCTCTCGATTGTCAAAGGCGACCTACTGGACAGGGCGAGTGTCGCCGGCACTGTGTCCAATAAAGATGTTGTGATCGTATCCGTGCGCGGGGTGATCGGTGATTCGGGTACCCCGGAAAGCGCCTTGCAGTTCCTGGCCGCGGAAATTCTCGTCGATGTCCTTTCCCAACTGGGTGACCCGGCGCCGCGTTTATTGCATGTCGGTGGCTCGGGTTCGCTTGAAGTCGAGCCAGGCGTCCGCTATGCGGCGAAGCTACCAAAGGTATTCATACCGAAAGGCCTCGAAGTGGAAATCCTGGGCCAGATTCTTGCGCTCGAGTTCTACCGCAAGGTTGACGACGTCCAATGGACTTACGTAACGCCGCCGAAGAACTTCACCAACGGACCACGGACCGGCGTTTTTCGAATCGGTGGCGACCAGGCCCTGGAGGACAAGCGGGGACGAACTCGCCTGTCGCGCGCCGATTTCGCAGTCGCGCTGATTGACGAGGCGGAGCAGGCACAACATGTACGGCAACGAATCTCGGTTGCCTACTGAACCACCCGAAATCTTTCTATAAATCCGGTACTTGGCGTTTTTCGTCGCAGGGTACGTCTAACTGTGTAATAGACGAATTTCAACTGCCGGAGAACAACCATGTCCTCGAGAGAACCGCACACCGTCATACCCCGATCAAGGAGTGCGTCATGAACTTCGCGAAAGTGGGTGCCGTATTTTTCATCCTGTGGGGAATCATTCACGTCATTGGCGGAGGCGCCATACTCTTCGCCGCGGCCGAAAGCCCGGCACAGGGCTTTGCAATCTATGGGGCGCATTCGGACACCTACACCGAGCTTGCTGGTAACGTGCTCAGCTACCTGGCCTTCGGTTTCGTCTGGATTGCCGTACTGGTCACCTACATCGGCGTTCGCTACAACTGGTCCAACAGCCAGTCGGGCCTTGCCTTAAACACCGTACTGGTCGGCATGACCGATATCGGCCTGATTGTATTCCTGGTCCTTCCCGGGTTTCTCAGCTGGGGCGAGGCCTCGCCCGGGCTGCTATTGTTTACCGGAGGCGTAGTATTTGGCGGCATCGCATGCAATTCTGCGCACGGTCAATCAGCTCGGACGTTCGAGTGAATCATGACGACTGACATCGAGGATCATCAACTCATTGCCCGTGCAAAAGCCGGCGATGAAGCGGCGTTTCAGGCGATCGTCAAGCCGCTTGTACCCCAGGTGCGAAACATCGTCCGAAAAATGCTTGGCCACCCCGAGGACACCGAGGACGTGCTGCAGGAAGCCCTGCTCAAGGCCTGGCAGGGAATTGGCAAGTTCCGGCAAGAGTCCAGTATCGCCAGCTGGCTGACATCGATAGCAACGCGAACCGCCATCGATTTCTTGCGCAGCCAGAAACGCTGGCGACCGGAAGCCCAGGTGGCCTATGCGAATCTTTGCGCGCAGTCTGAAGAAATGAGTGGTGAAGTGTTGGCGCAGTTCGGGGCACCCGAATTTGTCTACGAAGTGCGGGAGCATATTTCCTATTGCTTCACTTGCGTCGGCCGGTCGCTGCCGCCCGATGAACTGGCCGTGCTCGTGTTACGCGACGTGGTCGATATGTCAGCCCGCGAAGCGGCGACCGCGTTGGGAGTATCCGATTCGGTGCTGCGGCATCGTCTTGCCGCCGCAAGGAATTCGATGCAGGAACGCTACGAAGGACTGTGCTCGCTTGTCAGCAAGAAAGGTATTTGCCATCAGTGCAAGGGCTTGCAAATGATCGCCCCGGAAGACAAGAAGGGGCAAGCTTTTCCCGATATTGACGACTTTATCGACCGCTGCGCCGTCGTCCGCAACTGCAAATCGACCTCGATGAAACAGCTGCACGATGTTTTCTGGCGAAACACCAAGCGGATTGAAGAAGATAGCTTGGGGTCCGCTCAGCCGGAAAGCAATTGTGGGGTTGACGAAGCCGAGTAGGACGCACCGGAATCAATTTGCCGGCGCGTATACAATCCGCCCAGCATCCCAACCGGGGCCGTCATGGCCATGGCTCTCAGGTAAGCCACGCCAAAGTCGACGCTGGCTGTGGCGCTCTAATCAACCACCGCTTCAAACACGATTGCAAAAGCGTTGCCGGGAGCCAGGCTTGTTGCAATTCCCGTTACCGTTGCGCCCGCAATACTGATACCAAACGGGTCGGATTCATCAGCACCAGTATCATCATCGTCCTCAGGCGTCACTGCGCCTGCGCAACTTGTTCCGGAGCGCATCGATCCAGGTACGTAGGTGACATCCGGGGGCAAGGGATCAGTGGCCGTCAGAGACTGGGCCGTTGTTTGCCCGATATTCGTTGTCAGAATGCAATAGCGTATTGTCGCACCGGCGATAGCTTTTGGATCGGTCAGGCTCACTCCATCGCTAACCACTTCCACGGTCTTGACGACCGCCAGGCCTGACCTTGTATTGGTGTAGGTGCAACTGATTGCAGTTTCGCCTGTCGCGATGGTGAGACCATCCGCCAGGTTTGTATCTGCCGCGCCCGTGCACGCGAGCGAGGACACATAGTTTGCGACGTTTGTACCCGCAAGCGTTTCTGCGAAATCGAGCGTATCCCCGAATACAACCGGTGTCGGCGTTGCATCGGTATCAATCTCATTGGCACTGCCCGCATCAGAATTCAGCGTATCGACAACCGAACCACTGTTCGAAACAGTAATCGTCGCATCATCACCAACAACAGCACCTATCCACTGCTTGTTCATTGTTACGCGCGAATCATTATCAATGATGTTGTAACTGGCATTCGCCTGCCCACTGCCACCACAGGTGGTGCTGCTTGTGATTGTGTAGCTCGCAGGCACCGGCGTAATCGACATCTGAATGGATTCTGTACTCTCGACCTCGGCGTCGTCACTGATAGTGATGCCAAGGGGTATTAGTCCCTGAACATAATTGCCGACCGGAACAGTAACGTTGAAGGTCGCAGCACCGTTTGGCGTCGTGTAGTCGGCGCCAAGGGTTGCAGTCCCGCCAGTAATATTGACGACAACGTCAAACGCCGTCACCACATCACCGGACACGACAATACTCGGTAGATTGGCATCGGGCACTGATTCGGACCCGGAGCCTGCACTGTCGTCGAACTCCAGAAACGGCGTCAGAATAATGGTAATTCCGTCCAGGAAGTTTCCGTAGCTGCCGGGATCTGTCGTTCGAAACTGAACCCGTTGAACCCCGGACGGCCCGTTATAGGAAACGCCTGACGCGCTATTCAGATTCCAGCCCTGGGGTACCAGGGACGCCTGGCTGCCCAGAACCTGAATGGTGGTGCCAGCACTGTTCGCAATTTCAAACGTTACGTTCTGAATCAGGGGGCCACCCGTGCGTGCCCGGTGCGCAAAGGTCCAGTTGAAAACATCACCATTGACCAGGCAAACCTCCTGATACAGCGCACCGGGCGAGTGGGCATTCAACTCAGCATGAACAACCCCCTGATACGAGGTCACGCCCTGAAAGTTGCTATCCCACAATTCAATTACGCCAGTCGTACTCAGCCACCCGGGTACAGCAGAATCCGGAAACGGCTGCCAGTTCGGCGGACCGGCTCCTTGCGGATCATTGCTTTCAAAGCCCGTATTGGTAATTGAACGCTGATACTGCGCCCACGCAGTCTGGGGGCTACACAAGAGTGCACCGAAAACTGCGATCGCTGACAGCGAGAGGAATTTCATTGGTCTGGGTTTGCCGCTTAAAGCCAGTTTTGTCGACGTATCAGCCAGTCTAGCCCCCTCAATTACTCAAAAAGGTGACGCAACTCAAAATTCGATCAAAAACAATTGCATGCGAATAATCGTTGGCACCGATGATGCCAAGACGAGTCGCCACGTAGCAGTCGACGGGTTTGAGATAGAATGATGGCTGTTGACCCCACGTGGTCATACCATTCAGTAACACAACGCACGTTGGACTTTATGCAGAACTACATGCTGGCGGCCGGAATAATTGCCATATCGGTTGGACTGGTCCATTCGGTTTTGGGCGAAGTACTGATATTCAGCCGGCTGCGGAGCGATGGCGTTGTTCCTACAGAAGGCGCACCAGCCCTAAAGGAGCGTCACGTAAGAATACTATGGGCGAGCTGGCATATCGTTACAGTGTTCGGGTGCGCAATAGGGGCGATCTTGTTGCGCATGGCCCTGCCATTCTCTGAGAACGTCTTGCAGGTATTTGTGGAAAACACAATCGTTGTCTCAATGCTGGCGAGTGCAGCGCTCGTCTTGGTTGGCACGAACGGGATGCACCCTGGTTGGTTAGGATTATTGGGTGTTGCAGTGTTCACCCTTATCGGCTGAGGCAAGTATTCAGACGGACAGTGAATGAACTAATCGCTTCTCCGACACCGAAACGAACGATAACGACTGGATGAAGTCTTGTCAGACTGGACACACCTGCTTGCAATCTTGCCCGGTATCTTCGCCGGGTTGCTACTGATATCCCGTGTCAGTCATGTCGCACAAATTTTCACAAAGACGGAGGTCGATTCAGAGGACACTCCGCCAACAGACCAACTCCTAAGCCAAAATCAGATCCTTATCGCCGCAGCATTCGTTTTCGGATGGATGGCGCTATTTGCTGCCATCGGAATTTATACCCATGTTGTACATGACGGTTCCGCTGGCTGGTTCTGGTTTTTCGTCGGTATAACTGCAACACCGCTTATTATTCTGCCGCCAACGATCTATGTGTTGCAGCGAAATCGTAATCGGCGCGCAACGTTCAGTGCTGCTAAACATTCACGTCAGCAAACCGGCGAAACCTTCGAATACGAAATCACGTTTGACGAAGACTACATTCGCTCGCTTGTCGACAGGTATTTGCAACAGGACCCGTTTGCCGGCCACCCTTACGTGCTGATCGTCCTGTTCACAGTCGCAGCAGCCGTTACTTGGGGGTTGGATTTGTTTGGACCCGACAGCAGAGCAATTGCGGGACTAATATTTTTAGCGGGGCCCGTCGGAAGCTTCATCGTTCATCGTGTACAGCGACACGTGATGTTCTCGGATCGTGGATATGCGTCGCACATGGGCAAGACATCGGTCTACGCACTGTCGGCCGATGGACTGGAGGTAGAAGGACCGCGCCCCTGTCATGCTGCGATCTGGCCGGACCTGATAGCATGGCCTAATATTTTGCGCGCAGCTCGCTTTAGCGACGGAACGCTTCTGTGCGGATGCGGCAGAGTCACCGACAGCTTTGCGCTCGCGTGGCTTCCGGATACGGCATTGCGTGATGCGCAGCCGGACGAGGTATTGCGATTCATCGAAGCAAAGATACAACCTCGCACCATTAAGCGACTGAAGCGTCTGACCAGGCCGAGATAATCGCCCGGACTGCGTTAGAATGGAAACATCATGCTAGTGGTCAACAGGAGAAATACAATGAGCTACATTGATGGTTTTGTGATCGCTGTACCGACCGCAAACAAACAGAAGTTTATTGAGCACGCCAAACGAGGTGACACCGTTTTCACTGACCTTGGTGCAACGCGAGTTATCGAATGCTGGGCTGATGATGTGCCCGAAGGAAAGGTTACCGATTTCGGCAAAGCGGTTCAGGCGACGCCGGATGAATCGGTCGTGTTTTCCTGGATCGAATGGCCAGACAAGGAAACACGCGATGCCGCGATGAAGACAATGATGTCGGATGATTTTGACGACGAGCGAATGGACCCGAAGAAAAACCCCATGCCTTACGACGGCAAGCGGCTTATTTATGGCGGCTTCAGGCCGATTGTTGAATTGTAGGCTCTATTACCCAGGCACACGAGGAGTTCACGAATGTCGAAAAAACTCGATTGCCCCAACTGCAACAGTCCCGCTATTGGTTATTGGAAGAAGCAATTTCTCGGACCGGCGCGGACGATTGGATGCGACCATTGCGGTGCGCGCGTATCGGTCAGTGCAAAGCACTTTCTCCCGATTCTCATATTGGTTATCGGCGCGTTTCCGGTATTCGGAATGCTCGGCCTGATGAAGCACGGACTTACTTCGACTGCCAGCTTGTTTGTTCTTGTACTGCTGATAACAGGCGTCTATCAGCACTTCTTTGTACCGCTGGTCGTTCGATCCCGGCGACCGCATTGATCAAGGTATGAGGGGCGCATGTATCAGACGATGACTGGCTTTCGCACGCTGGCGTTTGTCGCCGCGATGCTTTTGGCGTCACAGGCTTTTGCGCAATCTCCGCCACCGCTGGAGGCCTACGGTGCAATGCCGACGGTCGACCTGTTGGTGATCTCGCCGAGCGGCAGCCGGATCGCATACCGGATGACGACAAATGATCAGGATGTCGTGGTCGTCGCAGACTTGCAGACGAAGCAAATAATAAACGGTCTGAAAGTCGGTGATATTACCGTCAGGCAACTCCGGCTTATTGACGACGACACCCTGATCATCAATGCAGGTCGTACAGCGAGGTCGAGTGGGTTCCTCGGCCAGTATGATTACAGCACTGCGCTCCGCTTCGACGTTCCCTCAGGCTCACTCGATCAGTTGCTCTGGCGCGCTGATGATCTGCATCCCGCCCAGTCCGGACTGGGCCAGATAATCGCTGCGGTCGATGGCGGAAAAAGTCTGTTGATGCCAGCGTTTCATAGTAAGGATGTAGCACTTAGCGATCCGAGATACGGCGTCTACTCTGTCGAGCTGAAATACAATAGAGCAAAGCTGGTCGATAACGGTAGCTTCTCGGCAGTAGACTGGTTCGCCGACGACAGTGGCCAGATCAGCGTCCGGGTCGACTTCATTCAGTCCGAGGACCGGTATCGTATTTGGTCTCTTCAGGACAAGCGGAAAAAAATCTTCGAGTTAGTGACCAGCATTCCGCCAGTCGGACCGGTTGGCATGCTGGCTGGCGACAACGCGTTGGTCTATGTCGCAAGACCTTCCGGTTCTGACTTCGCGGCCTTCTACCGCATGGACATCGAAGATGGTGACCTTTCCGGGCCCATCATGGACCGAAGTGACGCCGGAGTTGAGTCTGTCCTGAACGATATCAATCGGACGGTACACGGCTTTCAATACACCGGCTTTACACCGACCTACAAATTCTTCGACACGGAACTCGAAACGCGAGTCAGCAAGATCGTTGCGCTGATGGAAGGGACGACCGGCACGATTGTTAGCTGGAGCGAAGATTTCGAAGATATTATCGTGCGCATAAGCGGCGTATGGAATTCCGGTGCCTACCTGCGCTTTCGAGCAGGATCCGACAAACCCGAGCTCATAATGAACGTGAGACCGGGCATCCCGATGGACCAGGTCGTCCCGACAAAGGCGATTCGTTATGCCGCCCGGGACGGACTTGAAATCCCTGCGCTCGTGACCGTTCGTGAAGACCTGCGATCAAGCGGTAATGCGCCATTGCTGGTCTTACCTCATGGTGGTCCTGCCGCGTACGACAGCCTTGAGTTCAATTGGATCGCGCAGTACTTCGCCAGCCGCGGGTATGTCGTTTTGCAACCGCAGTTTCGAGGCTCGAGCGGTTTCGGCGCCGAGTTCATGCGAGCCGGTTTCGGCGAGTGGGGCGGCAAGATGCAAACGGATATCGATGATGGTGTCGATCACCTGATCGACAGCGGCCTCGTGAACGCCGATCGTGTCTGCATCGTTGGCGCCAGTTACGGCGGCTACGCGGCCCTTGCAGCCGGTGCGTTTTCGCCCGAAAAGTATCGATGCGTCGCATCGATTGCGGGTATTTCAGATCTTCAGGAAATGTTGAAGTCGGACCGGCGCAGTTACGGCCGCGACCACTGGGCAATCAGCTACTGGGAACGACAGTTCGGCGGAGAGGAGTTCGACTGGGACGCACTCGATGCAATCTCGCCGATCAATTTCGTCGATAACTTTGAAGCGCCGGTGTTGCTGATACACGGAAAAAAAGACACTGTCGTGTCAATCGGCCAGAGCACCGCGATGCGGAAAGCATTGCGTAAGGCTGGCAAGAAGGTAAAGCTGATTGAGTTCAAAGGCGAAGATCACTGGCTTTCGTACAGCGAATCCAGGTTGGCAACCCTGCGCGCTCTTGCCAAATTCATCGAAGAGAATCTCTAGTTCGGATCAGCAAAACCGTTGAACCCCGCAATCAATCCGGTGACCCGGAATTATTCGGCCCCTTGGGTTTCGTACCCAGGACGTCGAAGACCATGCCGGCCAGGGCGTTCACACGCGTCACGCGGAACATCAGTTCGGTCAACGATATGTCCCGCACGTTGCGTACCTCGCGGATCTTCGGCACCAGGGCGATCACGATAATCGCTCGAACCACCGTCGAAATCGCGAACACACCCAGCAGCGGGCTGAACCAGCTGAACGTCGCGCCAAACAGCTCGACCTCCGTCGGAAGCACTGCACCCAGGTAACCGCCGAGCACCGCGCCTGCGAAAATGCCGGTGCTTGCAAGCACGTTGTGAACGGCGAGATAAGTCGCTCGCTTGTCGCGAGCGATCAGGTCGTAGAGAAAATTGCTGGCACTGAGTGAGAATCCGGCCCAGGCCAGCCCGCTGATCGCCTGAACGAACAGCAGGTACCAGAAGTTGGTGGAAAAAATCCACAACAGCGGCATCAGGGGAATCAACATACCGGTCGCCGCGAGAATCCGGCGGTTGCCGAATATGTCGCTGATTCGTCCCCACTGGTTCAGTGTCAGGAACTGCGCAAATATCGCCATGCCCGTATTGGCCATGAACGCGATATAGCTGAACTGCAGGTCTCTCAACATGTAGACCGTAAAGAACGGCGATGCGATGGCAACTGAAAACTGTGTCAAAGCAAAAAAAATAGAGAACCGGACGAAATTCGACTGTCGCAACCGCTGCCACCAGGCTATTCCCACCGGCACCTCCATTGCAGCGACCTGACCCGACGGATCGTGCATTTTGGAGAGGTGATAAACAGAGACAAGCCGCGCCGACATCGCGATACCGAACAGCAGCAGAAAGCCCTGGTAAGTGTGACCACTGCTGCTCGCAAGGTGCAGCGTCGCGCCGCCGAGCGCCAGCGAGATAAAGGTCACCAGGGAGACGATTCGCGTGCGCAATGCAAAGAACCGGCCGCGTCGCCGCGTTGGCACAATATCGCCCATCATGCTGCCCCATTGCGGCGTCGACAGGTGGGCACCGCATTGGTAAACGACCACGGCGGCAATCAGCAAGGGCACGGCGGATTCGCGAAACAGGATCGGCAACACAACCAGCGGCAGCCATGCGAATGCCTGCACGCTGGCACCAATCAGCACGATCAGCTTTCGCTGCCCAGTCAGGTGGCCGAGCCAGGCGGAAAGCAATTGAACGAATGAGGCAAGCAGCGGCGGCAGTGATGCCAGCAAGCCAATCTGTGGCGTACTGGCCTTCAGGAACAGCGCGAAAGCGGACAGGTAAGTCTCGCCAATGCCAACCATCGTGGCAAAGGCGGCGGCGTCTTTCAGCGAATGACGCAACGACGCATCGGTTTTCGGATCACTCCCTCCGGGGAACGACCATTCAGCTTTCATTGCGGGGCGGCAACCCGGTGTGTTGCGACAGGATCTTGCCTTTCTGAATCCGCTTTTGATGGGCAGATGCGGTGTTCTTTCGGCGAGCTGAGTCCCGTGGCTGCTTGCCACGCGGTTGCACAAGCGGCACGAGCTTGTCTTTGCCCGGTCCGATCAGGTGTTGAAGTTTCATTTCCCGCAACGCATCACGAATCATCGGCCAGTTCTTCGGATCGTGATAGCGCAGCAGCGCCTTGTGCAGGCGGCGCTTTTCAGGACTCTTGACGATGTCCACGCCGTCACTCTTGTAAGTTACTTTACGCAACGGGTTCTTGCCAGAGTGGTACATCGCCGTCGCGGTTGCCATCGGCGATGGATAGAAAGCCTGCACCTGGTCCGCGCGAAAATTGTTTTTCTTGAGCCACAGCGCCAGGTTGATCATGTCTTCGTCGGTCGTGCCGGGGTGCGCCGCAATGAAGTACGGTATCAGGTACTGCTCTTTCCCAGCCTCTTTCGAGAACTTCTCAAACATTTCCTTGAACTCGTCGTAGGCCCCAATCCCCGGCTTCATCATCTTGTCGAGCGGGCCTTTTTCCGTGTGCTCAGGCGCGATCTTCAGATAACCGCCCACGTGGTGTGACACGAGCTCTTTGACGTACTCCGGATCCTTGACGGCGAGGTCATAGCGCAGGCCCGATGCAATCAGCACTTTCTTCACGCCCGGCAAGGCGCGTGCCTTGCGGTAGAGCTTTGTCAGCGAGGAGTGATCCGTATTCAGGTTGCTGCAAACATCCGGAAAAACGCAGCTTGGCAAACGGCATGCCGCTTCGATCTTGGGACTCTTGCAGGCGAGCCGGTACATATTCGCAGTTGGCCCGCCGAGATCCGAGATGACACCGGTAAAACCCGGCACCGTGTCACGAATCTTTTCGACTTCTTCAAGAATCGATTCTTCGGAACGATTCTGGATGATGCGGCCTTCATGCTCGGTGATCGAACAAAACGTACAACCACCGAAGCAGCCGCGCATGATGTTCACCGAGAAACGAATCATTTCATAGGCGGGAATGCGTGCATCGCCGTATGCCGTGTGCGGCACGCGGGTGAACGGCATGCCGAAAACGTAATCCATTTCGGCAGTGCTGAGCGGCAATGCCGGCGGATTGAGCCACAAGTCGCGATCACCATGCGCCTGCACCAGTGCCCGCGCATTGCCCGGGTTGGTTTCGAGGTGCAGCACACGATTCGCATGGGCGTAGAGCACGGCGTCGTTACGCACCTTCTCGAACGACGGCAGGCGGATCACTGTACGTTCGCGATTGCGCCGTGCATCGGGAACGAAGCGCAGCACCTTACCCTCGTCCTTTGGCCCCTCCTCCTGTTGCGTCGCACAGGCTTTGCTTTCCTGCGTATTGACGTAGGGACTGACTATCTGGTCGACGCGGCCGGGCCGGTCGATGCGCGTTGAGTCGATTTCCCACCAGCCCTCGGGTGTATCGTCGCGTATAAACGCGGTACCGCGTACATCAATAATGTCTTCAACGCGTTCACCACGGGCAATGCGGTGCGACAGTTCGACGATCGCGCGTTCAGCATTGCCGTAGACGAGGATGTCCGCACTCGCGTCGAGCAGAATCGAGCGTCGCACACTGCCCTGCCAGTAATCGAAGTGGGCGATGCGGCGCAGCGACGCTTCAATGCCGCCGAGCACGACCGGGACATCCTTGTAGGCCTCCTTGCAGCGCTGCGAGTACACCAGCGAGCAGCGATCGGGGCGCTTGCCGCCCACACCGCCGGGCGTGTAGGCGTCATCGTTCCTGACCTTCTTGTCCGCCGTGTAGCGGTTGATCATCGAATCCATGTTACCGGCGGCAACACCAAAGTACAGGTTCGGTTTGCCGAGCTGCTCGAAGGCCTCTTTCGAGCGCCAGTCGGGCTGCGCGATGATGCCGACCCGGAACCCGTTCGCCTCCAGCAGCCGGCCGATAATGGCCATCCCAAAGGACGGGTGATCTACATAGGCGTCGCCCGTGACGATAATGATGTCGCAGGAATCCCAGCCGAGCGCGTCCATTTCCGCACGCGACATGGGCAGTTGCGGCGCGGTGCCGAAGCATTCAGCCCAGTATTTATTGTGGCTGTAGAGTGGTGTTGCGGTTGCAGGCATCAGCTAGTATCGAACAAAGGACTGCCAATCATAACCGCTTCGGGAGCAGATCGAGAGAACGGGTACGATTTATTTACCGCGTAAACAAGGTGCGTATAGCCAACCGAAACCCCCATGAACGACCCGCAAACACGTTTCCACGCCATCGATCATCTTCGCGCGACGATGATTTCCATCGTGATGTTCGGGCATGCGCTGTTGCCCTACACCACGATTCCGCGGTCGTTCAAGGATCCGCAAACCCACGTCGGCTTTGACGTTGCGGCGATCTTTCTGTACGGATTCGCGATGCCGCTGTTTTTCGTTACGGCCGGTTTTTCGACCGCGCTGATCGTTGACCGGAAAGGCGCCAGTGGGCTGTGGCGGAACCGCTTCCGGCGCATTCTTATCCCTTTGATCATCGCCTACTTCGTGTTAACGCCAGCGACGCGCGTCGCCTACCGGTTTGCGACAAATGCGGCATCATCCGGTTCATTGCAGGCCGGGATCGACGCGGTGCAGCTTGCCGACTGGTTTCACTGGGGCAAGGCTTATCACCTGTGGTTCCTGGTCTCCCTGCTGATTTATTCTGTCCTGGCCATCGGCATGCTGCGATTCGCGGGCGACCGTCTGGCCGGCGCCGTACCCACATCCCGGCGTCTGCTCGCAAGTCGATGGCGCGCAGCACTCCTCGCACTTGCGGTTTCCGTGATGATGGTGCCGGCCTATATCGTCTACGGCAGCGACGCGACAACGCTACCCATGCAGCTTGCCCTGTTCGGTTTCTTCCTGTTTGGCGGGCTGCTCTACCTGCACCGTGATTTACTGCCGGCCCTGCAAAGCAAAACCTGGCAACCCATTGCAGTTGCCATCGCCGTACTCCCACTTGCCGTTTGGTCGACACGCGAACGGCTAATGAACCCCGACGACATACAACTCGCCATTGGTTTTGTCGCCGGTGTAAGCAACAGCGTACTCGCCGCATTCATGTCGTTTGGCTTACTGGGGATTTACCAGGCGCAGCTCAATACGCAATCGCTATTCGGGCGCTACATCAGTGACGCGTCGTACTGGATATTCCTGATCCATTTTCCGCTGGTCATCGCGGTCGCCGGGGCTCTTTCCGTGCTGCCATACTCCGCATTGCAGAAATACCTGCTGACGCTCGCCGTCGTAGTCCCGATCGTATTTTCGACCTACCACTATCTCGTTCGGCGTCGAACCTGACTACTCGAACTCGACTAGCAAGTCCTTCGCGTCGAACTGGCTGCCAATCTTCGCCAGCACGCGTTTAACCGTTGCGTCCCGCTCGGCCGTGATCGATGTTTCCATTTTCATGGCCTCTATCGTCAGCAATGTATCGCCGCGCTTCACTGACTGGCCCGCCTCAACAGCGATCGTCGAGATAACGCCGGGCATCGGCGCCCCGACGTGGTTCGGGTTGGCGCTGTCGGCCCGTTCGTTCTCAACATGCGCCGACTGTGAGCTGGTATCCCGGATCAGCACGGAACTCGGCTGACCGTTGATCTGGAAGAAAACACGCCGGTAGCCGCGCTCGCCCACATCGCCAGTTGTCAGGTAGTGAATCACGACCTCGCGACCGTCATCCATCGTTGCGACGACTTCTTCTTCGGGCTCCATGCCATAGAAATACACGTGTGTCGGCAGGATGCTGACATCGCCAAACTCATCGCGGTGGCGGCGAAAGTCGCTGAAGACTTTCGGGTACATCAGGTAGGACGCAAGATCGTAGTCGCTGATCGGATGCTCCTGGCCTTCGGCGAGTTCGCGCCGCGCGGCGTCAAGATCCACCGGTTCGAGCAAAGACCCGGGGCGTACCGTGATCGGTTTACGCGTCTTGAGCACTTTCATCTGCAGCGCCTCCGGAAAACCACCCGGTGGCTGGCCAAGTTCCCCGGCGAACAGCGAAACGACCGACTCGGGAAACGTGATGTCGGTATTGGGGTCCAGCACCTGTTCGATACTGGTATCAGAGGTCACCATCATCAGCGCCATGTCGCCGACCACTTTCGACGACGGCGTTACCTTGACGATGTCACCAAACGCCATGTTGACGTCTGCATAAGCACGCGCAACTTCATGCCAGCGCTCCGCAAGCCCGAGTGACGCGGCCTGCTCCTTGAGATTCGTGAACTGCCCGCCAGGCATTTCGTGCAGATAAACTTCCGACGCACCGGAACGTATGTCCGGCTCGAACGCCGCATACTGTTCACGCACCTGTTCCCAGTAGTCACTGATCAGCCGCACGCTCGACAGGTCAATACCGGGGTCGCTTTCACCATTCTTGAGCGCCGCGACAATGGAACCGAGGCAGGGTTGTGAGGTCAGGCCGCTCATTGAATCCATCGCCGCATCAAACGCGTCGACACCTTCGTCGACCGCCGCCAACACGGTTGCCGCCGCAGCACCACTGGTGTCGTGCGTGTGCAAATGGATAGGGAGACCAACCTCCTGCCGGAGTTCGCGAATCAGTATGCGCGCGGCTGCCGGCTTGAGCAGCCCGGCCATGTCCTTGATACCTAATACATGCGCACCGGCTGCTTCAAGTTCTTTCGCCAGCTCAACGTAATAGCGCAGGTTGTACTTCTCTCGACTCGGATCGAGGATGTCACCGGTGTAGCAAATGGCCGCTTCGGCGATCTTGCCGGTCTCGCACACAGCATCAATCGCGGCACGCATGTTCTCCGTCCAGTTGAGGCAGTCGAAAATGCGAAATACGTCGACGCCCGCTTGGGCCGATTGCTGCACGAAAAAGCGCACAACATTATCCGGATAATTCTTGTAGCCAACACCGTTCGACGCTCGCAATAACATTTGCTGCATCAGATTCGGCATCGCTTCAGAAAGGTCCGCGAGTCTTTGCCACGGATCTTCATTCAGGAATCGCATCGACACATCGAAGGTGGCACCACCCCAGGATTCCACCGAAAACAATTGCGGCATCAGTTGCGCGTAGTGCGGCGCAATGCCCAGCATGTCGATTGTTCGCATGCGCGTGGCCATCAGCGACTGGTGCGCATCGCGGAACGTCGTGTCGGTTATCAACGGAACCTTGCTGTCCAGCATGTGCCTGGCAACAGCTTCAGGTCCTTCAGAATCCAGAATCTGTCGCACGCCCTTAGCCGGTGTTTTGATATCGATGGGTGGTGCTATCGGCTTTCGCAACAGTTTCGGCCGGCTGCGCCCCGCGACCTGTGAATTGCCGTTAACGATGACGTTGCCGATGAATTCCAGTAACTGCGCGCCGTGACTTTGATCGGGCGGCAACTCCAGCAACTCCGGGGTTTCGTCGACAAAGCGCGTGTTGTAGTCGCCGTTCGTGAAACGCGAATTCGAAATCAGCGCCGTCAGGAACGCGAGATTCGTTTCGACGCCGCGCACGCGGAACTCGCTGAGCCCGCGCAACATGCGGTCCGTTGCTTCCGCTTCCGAAACACCCAGCGCCGTAATCTTGACCAGCAGACTGTCGTAATGCCGGCCGATCACCGCGCCGGAGTACGCCGTGCCGGCATCGAGGCGAATACCCGGGCCGGCCGGGCTGCGATAAGCAACAATGTGGCCGTAATCCGGTATGAAACTGTTACGTGGATCCTCGGTCGTCACGCGGCACTGGATCGCAGCGCCACGCATCTTGATGTCTTCCTGGGCCGGTATACCGGACGATTTCATATCACCGATTTTCCCGCCGGCGGCGATACGAATTTGCGACTTGACGAGATCAAGCCCGGTAATCTGCTCGGTCACCGTGTGCTCGACCTGGATACGCGGGTTGACTTCGATGAAATAGAACTCACCCGTGTCGATATCCTGCAGGAACTCAACCGTGCCCGCGTTGCAGTACTGAACTGATTCCGCAAGCCGCACAGCGGCGCCCGTGATTTCGTCACGTTGCGTCTGCGACAGGTAGGGCGCCGGTGCGCGTTCGACAATTTTCTGGTGCCGACGCTGCACCGTGCAGTCGCGTTCGAACAGGTGCACGACCTGGCCGTGTGAATCACCGATGATCTGCACTTCGACATGGCGGGCATTGCGCACGAGCTTCTCGAGATAGACCTCGTCGTTGCCGAATGCCGCCTTGGCTTCGCGGCGTGCTGCAGCAACCTGGTCCAGCAGACCAGCCTCTTCTTCGATGACGCGCATGCCGCGCCCACCACCGCCCCAACTCGCCTTGAGCATGAGCGGAAAGCCAATCTCGTTGGCAAGCGCGATGATTTTCTTGCCATCTTGCGGCAACGGCTTCGTTGCCGGCATCACCGGCACTCCAGCCTCGATCGCAATGGCCCGCGCTTCGACCTTGTTACCCAGTCGACTCATGGTTTCAGGCGTCGGCCCGATGAAGGTGATGCCCGACGCCGCACACAGGCGCGCGAACTCCGGGTTCTCCGAGAGCAGGCCGTAGCCGGGATGCACCGCGTCCGCGCCCGATTCTTTGGCGATCCGGATGATGTCTTCCATATCCAGGTAGGCATCGATCGGCTTCTTGCCCGCGCCGACCTGGTAAGACTCAGGCGTACTAAAACGGTGCAGGGTCAGGCGATCCTCGGCGGAATAAATGCCGACAGACGGAATTTGCAGCTCGCGGGCCGCGCGAAACACGCGGATCGCAATCTCGCTGCGATTGGCAATGAGAATCTTGTTAAACATTGATTTTATGCGAGATCTGGCAGCTACAGCCGAGACGGCGGGCATTGTTGCCCTAGCTGCTGTTAATACAGAGTGCCAGATTCACCAGCGCGTACAACAGTTACGTTTGAGATAGTTTTTCCCGCAAGGCTGGTTGACGAGATGTGAAAATAACGTATCGACCTGAAATAGTGGTTGTCTGGCAGCGAATGGTCGTCGCGCGTTATCCTCTCGGTACAAAATCAAACCCAAGCAGGACCCAATCACCGAATGGAAGCGCTCCCAACCCTCAACGCCGAGATGATTCTCGTCATGTTCGTCATGTTGATGGCGATCGGGATGTTCGTATTTGATGTTTTTCGTGTCGATGTAACGGCACTGCTCGTGATGACCTTCCTGGGGCTTGCATCGGCACTGCCCTGGTTCGAGCACCTGCCGGGACGCGATATCCTGTTCGCCGGCCTCGCGAGTAGCGCGGTTGTCTCAATCATCGCGATCATGATCATGGGGCGCGGGCTCGACAAGGCGGGTGTCATGGACCAGATTGCCTGGTCGATACTGCGGTTCGGCGGTCGCACGGAACCACGGGTGATCGCGGCGAGTTCGACGGTGGTTGCCGGTCTGTCGTCGTTCATGCAGAACATCGGGGCAGCGGCATTATTTATCCCCGTTATCTCGCGCATTTCCGACAAGACCGGGCTGGCCCTGTCCCGCCTGCTAATGCCGATGGGCTTTTGTGCCATTCTCGGCGGCACGATGACCATGGTCGCGTCCAGCCCGTTGATCATGCTCAACGACCTGATCGAAAGCGCCAACGAGTCGCTGTCGCCGGACGGACACATTGCAACGTTCGATCTCTTCGATGTGACCCCGGTCGGGCTTGCCCTGGTTGCTTGCGGGCTCGTGTACTTCCTGACACTGGGCCGATCGCTGCTGCCGGCGCACAAAAAGGATACTGTTGTACGCGGCGCCGGCACGGTGCGCTATATGCGCAAGCTCCACGGCGTGGATGCCGCGGTGCGTGAGGTCCAGGTCCCGGCGGACAGCCCGCTCGTCGGTCGCGATATTCGATCGCTCCAGAACGAGTTTGAAGTTCGTGTCGTCGCCACCAAGTACGCCGACAAGGTGCTGGTTTCACCGCGCGTGTCAGTGGAGATTGCGGCGCCGTCCTCGCTCGCAATCATCGCGCAACCGCAGAACCTGCGCCGCTTCGTCACCGCCGGCAAGCTCCGCTTACTGCCCAAGCTCAAAGAATTCCGATACTTGCTGGCTCGCTCGATCGCCGGCATCGCCGAGCTGGTTATCCCACCGGAATCCGGTCTCATCGGCCATTCTGTCCGGGAACTGAATATCCGGCGCGTCTACGGCATCAGCCTGTTGTCGATTGTTCGCCAGGGCAAACCGCTGCTCTCGCACTTCTATGACATGCCGTTCGAAGCCGGCGACACGCTGGTCGTACACACGGCCTGGTCGGATCTCGCCTTGCTGGAAAACAATCGCAACTTTGTCGTTGTAACGAGTAACTACCCACGGGAGCCGCACTACCCCCACAAGATCTACCTCGCCCTGGCGTTTTTCTCCATCGCGATCGGGCTGGTCATTTTTTCCAATCTCTACCTGCCGGTGGCATTGATGGTCGGCGCCATTGGCATGGTTGTCTCGGGTGTTTTGACGATTGACGAGGCGTACGGCGCCGTCAGCTGGCAAACGGTATTCCTGCTGGCCGGTTTGCTGCCGCTGGGCCACGCCGTCGCGACGACTGGCGTAGCCGACTACATTGCGCAATCGCTGGTATTACTGGCAGGCGAACCGCCCGCTTGGGTATTGCAGATCATCATGGCGATGCTGGCGACGGCCTTCACTCTGATCATGTCCAATGTCGGTGCCACCGTTATCCTGGTTCCGGTCGCCATCAGCACGGCCATCGCGTCCGGCGCCGATCCGGCGGTGTTCGCTTTAACCATCGCGCTGGCAACGTCCAACTCGTTCATTTTGCCAACGCACCCGGTCAACGCGCTGGTCATGGGACCGGGAAGTTACCGGATCCGCGACTTCATCCGCGTTGGCGGACTCATGACGCTGTTGTTCCTGGTGGTAATGATCACGGTATTGAACCTGATGTTCTGATACTCGTTTCGCATATTGGCCATCGTCGTGGCCGACGATCGACTCAGAATTGCATCGCGTCACGCGGAATAATCGCGCCGCGATGCTGCACGACCAGTGCGGCGAGCTTGCTGCCGTTTTCCGCCGCATCTTCAGGGCTGTCACCGCGAATCCGGGCTGCGAGGTAGCCAGCGTTGAAGGAGTCACCGGCGGCCGTCGTGTCCACGACCTCTTCGACAAAAAGCGGCGGCACATGCACTACGGAAGAACCGTCGGCAACGAGGCTGCATTCACTGCCTTTCTTGAGCACGATTTCGCGGATACCCCAGGCACGCAGTCGCTCGATCACCGCGTCTTCGGAATCGTCGTCGAATAACTGCCGATCATCGTCGGCGCTGGGAAGCGCGATATCGGTGATGCGGTACATCGACTCGAACGCTGTTCGTGCTTCCGCAATATCGGGCCAGCTACGACGGCGAAAATTATTATCGAAGATGACCTTGCCGCCATTCTCGCGATACGCCGTGAGAAACCGGAACAAGTGCCCGCGCGCTTCCTCGTGGTACAGCGACAGGGTTATACCGGAAAAATACAGGCTCTCGAACTCGCCCAGCTGTTCGAATACCTCTGAACGTCGCGCGTCGTCGTTGATCAGCCGCCGTGCCGGCGATTCGAGACGCCAGTAGTAGAACGAGCGTTCGCCGTTGTCGTCGACGTTGATCCAGTACATGCCGGGCAGGCCGCGTTCCTCGCGACGCACCAGGTCGCATCGAACGCCATTGCCGCGCCATTGCTCGACCATCCAGTCGCTCAGCGGGTCGTCACCGAGCATCGTGACGTAATCGACGTCGATGCCCTGTCTCGCGAGATAGGTGGCAACGTTCAGCGTGTCACCGCCGTAGCCAATTTGCGCATCGATAGTGGATGTCGAGTAACCGGCATCAGTGATGTTGGGCCGGAGTTCGATCATGCATTCGCCGATGACGGCGATTTTCTTGCTATTAGCCATGACTCACCGATGTGTTGCAGCGCGTCAGGCCATTATCGCGCATCCGCGTCCGTGTCGCTGAGCAGTTTCCTGAGCCAGATGCGGGCCAGCTTGAATTCGCGCCGCACGGTGGACTCGGAGATGTCGAGCACTTCGCCCATCTCCGGTTGTGTGAGGCCACCGAAGTAATGCAGTTCAAGGACGTTGGCTTTGCGTTCATCCAACTCGCCGAGCCGGTTTAGCGCCTCATCGAGTGCGAGCACATCTTCCTCGGCATCGTTGCCGCCGTGCATGGCTTCGTGAAGCGTCACGCGCAGTGCGCCACCGCCACGCCGTTGCGCAGCGCGACTGTTGGCATGATTCACGAGCAGGCGCCGCATCATCCGGGCAGCCAGCGCGAAAAAGTGGCCGCGATCCTGCCATTCGACATCGACGCCGATAAGTTTTACGTAAGCCTCATTCACCAGCGCCGTGGGTTGAAGCGTATGCGCCGCGTTTTCGCGACTGAACACATTGCGAGCGATATTCTTGAGTTCGTCGTAGATCAGCGGTGCCACAGCGTCACGCGCACTATCATCGCCTGTCGACCAGCGGTTCAAGAGTTCTGTGATGCCTTCTTCGGATGCCATGCCGTTAGAGTAGCAAACACCGGCGTCGACAACCGTAGATCAGGTCACGCGAATTTTCTTGCTTTATTGCTTGCCGGCAACAGCTGCAAGCACGGCGTTCCACTCCGCCATGATGTTGTCACGCAGCTCGATCGCCGGCCCGCGAAGCGCAGTCGCCTGCTCCGCATCGCCGGCGAGTTCGTATGCATCGGCGAGCAGCAGGCGCCGTTTGACGTTGTCGAGATGATCGCGACCGATGGATGCTTCGGTTATTGTGATCGCCTGCTCCAGCAACCGGATGGCGTCGGCCGGATCGCCTTCGGCCATCGCGACCTCGGCCAATCCTGTCAGGCCTTGCGCCGCCGTCGGGTGTTCACCAGCGCCGTTGCCGCGGAGGACTTCAAGCGCTTGCTCAAACGTCGCACGCGCATCGGCGATGCGACCCTGCCGCAGAATCACGTCGGCGAGATCAATGCGAGCGAGCTGCGTGAATGTATTGGTCTCGCTGATCTGGTCACTGCGGATATCGAGCCCCCTCTGCATCAGCGCCTCGGCCGTTTCCAGTTCACCGCGATCGCGCGCGACCTTGCCGAGGCCGACCAGCGTCACACTGCGATCAAAGTGACCGGCGGGTTTGTCGATTGCGGCGTAAATTTCCATCGCACGCTGGAATGCCTCGTCGGCCTGTGCAGTTGCGCCCAGGTTCGCCAGCAGGTCGCCGTGGCCATTGAGCCAGTAGGCGACCGTGTCATGAGTTTCACCGGTCTGTTCGATTTGCAGGCTTATCAACTCGATGAACAGTCGGTGCGCCTCGCCGAACTCACCCAGCTTGCCGGTGGTGTGGGCCATCGAATACATGACAAGCGGCAATTCATGATCGGCACCGCCAGAGACGCGTCGCCTGATCTCGATCGCTTCACGGTAGAGCGTCACCGCTTCGCGGTAATTGCCAAGGTCAGTATGATTGATGCCCAGGTTTTGCAGGGACGTCGCATAGGCAACGCTGTCGGGACCAAGGTGTTTCGCCACAAGCTCAGTAGCGATGGTCTCGTGCTCAATTGATTTCGGTATGTTGCCGACGATCTGGTAATACGTCGCCAGTGTCGTGTGAGGGCACCTCATTTCGTAGTCGCCATCACCGAGTAGCGACTCATGAACGTCGAGGGAGAACAGCGCATCCTCGTACATCGCATCATAGTCGCCATTTCGATAGTGCAGGTAGGCAGCCGCGCACGCCGCGCGACCCACTTCGAATGACCGAGCGCCGTACAGCGTCTCGTATAATTCGCGCGCTTTGTTTATCGCGTCGATTCCCTCCGGGTAGCTGCCCTGCAGCAAGAAAACATCCGAAAGCGTCCATAATGCAGTGGCATGGTCCTGGCTTACCGGATGATTATCCTCGAAGTAAGCGAGGGCTTCGTGAATAAGCGCTTCTGCACGGTCGCCTTCGGCGACGTTCTTCAGGACCTTGGCAATCGTTCCCTGTAATCGTGCGCGAACCAGCGGATCCAGCGACTCGTCGGCCATAACTTTGTCAGCGCCCGTTGTGACAAGCTCCGCGACAGTCAGGCCTTCGCGACTGCGACGATAGGGGTCGCTGTCGACAAACAGGCCCGTCAGAAACTCTGCGGTTTGCAGAGCCACTTCTCGTTCGGTATTAATGCGCGCAGTGTAGAACATGGTCAGCCCGATCGCCGATGCAAGCAGCAGACCGGTCAGTGCGACCGGCAGGCGTTGACGGGCAACAAACTTCTGCATCCGGTAGCCAAGTGTGTCGCCTCGCGCACGAATCGGCAGTTGCTTCAGGTAGCGGCCCAGGTCTTCGGCCAGCGCATCGACGGTTGCGTATCGGCGCTCGGGCTCCTTGCGCAATGCGGTTAGCAGGATGGTGTCGAGATCGCCGCGCAGCGCCTTTTTCTGCCGCAGAACCCATTGCTCCGTGGCAGTGCCGCCGACATGCGTCACCGCGCTGCTGGGCGCTTCAGCCGGCATCGAGAGAATCGCATTTTCAACATCACGCGGGTGATCGCTGGTCGGGGTGTAAGGCAGTCGTCCCGTCAGCAATCGATACAGCAGCATTCCGACGCCATAGACATCGGCCGCGGTGCTGACGGGCTGGTTGCCGAGCTGTTCCGGGCTGGCGTACAGCGGCGTGAGTGCGCGCCACTCTGCGCGCGTCTGCTCGCCGCTGGAACCGTCCTGCTCAAGCAATTTGGCAATACCGAAGTCGAGCAGACGCGGCGCACCACTGGCATCGACCAGGATATTGCTCGGCTTGATGTCGCGGTGAATGACGAGTTGGTTGTGCGCGTACTGCAGCGCACTGCAGACATCGACGACCAGCCGGATGATGCGCTTGTTGTCGAGCTTGTGGCTGGCGCAATAGTCGGCGATGTTTTCGCCTTCGACGTATTCCATGACGATGTACGGCAGGCCGTCCGGCGTCATGCCGCCATCAATCAGGCTTGCGATGTTGGGATGATTGAGTGAGGCGAGGATGCGGCGCTCGGCCACAAATCGGGCTTCGGCGACTTCATCGAACTTGTGACTGTGCATGACCTTGACAGCCACACGCTGGTCAAAATCGGCGCCTTCTCGCTGGCCCATGTAGACAACGCCCATGCCGCCTTCCGCAATCTTGTCGGTGATGCGATAGGCACCGATTGTCGTGCCGATGACCGATTTCGAGGCACGAGCCGACGCGGTCGCTATTGAGGCTCTGAGGTTGCCGGTTTCCTCGGCATCGTATTTGAGGAGCTCGAGCAGGTCGGCGGCGAGCTCCGGATCATCGCTGCAGACCTCGGCGACCCAGGCCTCGCGTTGACTTGTCGGTTGTTGCAGCGCCTGGGCCAGCAATTCGTTGAGTTGTTGCCAGCGTTTCTCGTCTGTTGTCATTCGGCCGCGTCCGTTCGTTGCATGTTGCCGGGACGCAATCACCCGGCCTATTCCCTTCTAGCAGGGAATTGTAAGCAAATCCGGTCAGAAATGTTTTCTGGCTGCAGGACCTGAATTTCTCGGAAAAGGCAGCGAACCGCATATAACGGACTAGACTCAAGGTGTGACATTCGTCTTTGCAGGGGATCGACATGAACAGATTTGCAGTGGTCCTGACCGGTATTGCCATCACCTTGTCTTTTGCACCCGGCGCCGTGTCGGCCAACGAGGCGGCGATCAAAACGATGGCCCGAATCACCATGAACCTGAATCACTTTCCGTCGGATGATGACAAGGCCACATTGAAGGGCATCATCGACAGCGATGATAGCTCACTGGAGGCGGCCGATATTGCGCTGGCAATCGCCAATATGGAGCACAAGGTGCTGGAGGAGGATGTCGAGCGGCTGCAGGACATTATCGACGACAAGCGATCGGCTGGCGATGCGCGGACGCTGGCCAGTATCCTGCTGCGCATCAATCATTCGCCGAGCGACGAGGACAAAAGGGCCCTGGCGGCATTGGCTGGAGGCTAGAAAACCTAAAAGAGCGCTGACCCCTGGATCATCACGACCCCGAGGCCAGCACTCACAGCACACCCTGTTCGATGCAGTTTCCTAGTTGTTGTTCAGGCCATTCAGCAGCTGGTCGGCCAGCAGGTCGCTGACACCATCACGCACGTCGGATGGCTTGAGCACGTTAATCGCCGTTGCAACGTCCTCACCGTCGATCGTGACAAATGCCTCATAGCTGTTTCCGGCCGCGCGGTAACCCAGACCTTCCACTGACGGCACGCTCGCCGTGCCCTGGTTGACTTCGGCTTTGACCGTTTCAATCGCTTCCGTCGTCGGCAGCTTTCAGCAGGAACTCACGCCGTTTTTTCGGCGGAAGTTCTGCAGCTTGCTCGAACAGTTCTTGTACTTTTTTAGTCGGCTGGCCATGATCACTGTTTGCTACATCTACGACTCGTAAATAACATAAATCTTGCGCGTCGTCTCGATGACGTCCCATTCGCCCTCGAACCCGGCCGGGATGACGAAGTTGTCGCCAGACTTCAATTCGGTTTCCTTGCCGGTCGCATCGCGCAGTATCGAGCGCCCGCCTAGGATCTGGCAAAACTCGTTCTCGGTGTACTTGATCTTCCAGCAACCTGGCTCCGCCTCCCAAATGCCGGCAAAAAACTTGTCGTCGCTACTGGTGAAGTGGTGCCACGTCCGTTGCATGGGCTTGCCGCGGACACATTTCTCTGCGGGCGTTTCGTATTCGCTGAACTCCGCTTCATTCCGGTCGAAAAAGACAAGATCGGATAGAGATTGAATGTTCATTGGCGACCTCGATGGGGATCGTTGTTGGTGACACCGAAGATTAGCAGCTTCATCGGTCTTCGTATGCGTTCGCCGATTGGCGCACGGCCATCAGTTGTGCATTATTGACGATTGTGAGTGGCAAGCTTGTTTACGAGAGGTAGTTTCTGGTCATGTCATTACTGGGCAATCTGGTGTTCTTCGTTTTCGGTGGATTCATCATCTTCATCGGTTACGTGCTGGGCGGCATTTTGCTGTGCCTGACCATCATCGGCATTCCGTTTGGGCTGATGTGTTTCAGATTGGCTGGGAGCGTTATTGCGCCGTTTGGTCGCGAGGTGCGGGAAACGGAACCGCCGGGCGGGCCGATATCGCTGATCATGAATATTCTGTGGATCATTCTGCCGGGGCTTGAACTGGCAATAATGCATTTGCTGCTCGCGGCGTTCTTTGCGTTGACGATTATCGGCTTTCCGATTGCGGTACAGCATATGAAGCTGGTGCAGGTGGCATTGTTGCCATTTGGGCATGTGATGCGGGAAACTACGCGCTAGGCAAGGTTCTGTCGTTGTTGCGGTCGACGGCGTCGGTTCAGTACAGGCAAGTATGGAGGGTCAGACTTTGACGACGAGCGACAACTCCGATACACCCGATGCACTCAGTGAGGATGAGAATGCACGATTCTACCGCGCAGCCGACCTGACGCTTCGCGAAGGTCGCTTCGTCCATTCGAACCTTGTTCTTGCGCGTTCGGGCGTGTCTTGCACAGAACAGCAGATGATTGCGGTTATGCGCTCGTGGTGTGAGTCGAGAGACTACCCGCTGAGCCGAATCCACGTCGGCAGAATGGGCGCGATCATGATGGGCCTTGTCGGATGCGCTGCATTGATTCTCGGGCTGGTGGCATCCATTGAGGGAAACCGCTCGGGACGAACCGTCGGTCATATTTTGCTCGTGTTGAGTATCCCCCTGATTATTGGTGCTGTCGTGCTTTGGCGGTCCACCAGCCGCATCCGCGACGAACAGGTTCGTAAAGCAAACTCTGTTTGCCCCGAATGCCACGACAAACTGGGATCGGCTTCAAGTTGCGGCTGCGGCTACCTGACACTTGGCGACAAGGCGGAGCGCAGTCCGCCAGCGACCGGCGTCGAGCGGAAAGACCTCGCCGGCGAAGAAGCGCAACATCATGGCCTCCCGGAAGAGCTCGGCCCATCGGTCTGGCAGGTTAAGCTGGCGACGGGTATTGAGAGCTTCACCGCCTTCGACGAAGTCCGTGAAAAAATTCTGCAAGGCGACATCACTGCGTCCAACGAATTCAGAATTCTCGACCCGCAGGCGGACAGTGA
>JAUHYO010000194.1 GCA_030426325.1 Gammaproteobacteria bacterium
CCACATCGAACTCGGTTTCCAGAGTAACTCGTCGAGAGCAGGTTCCCAGCGATACCGGTCCATGTTGACCCTGCCGTTGATCATTGGCACTCCCTCGTCAGCGAGGCGATCTCGTTGCATTTTAAAATGCCGGCTATCGGGATCAAAAGCACTCTTGCCTGAGGACGTCAGCACGCGGTGCCAGGGAAGCTCCATGTCGTCCGGAGAATGCCGCAGTGCATAGCCCACTTGCCGCGCACCGCGCGGAATGCCGGCTATCTCGGCGATCTGCCCATAGTTTGCGACGGCGCCTTTTGGAATATCCAGAATGGTCTCCCATATGCGCCGCATTCTCGTTTCGCGATCCATGGTATCTAGGACATCCGCAGGCGGGCCTGGATCTCGCGCTTGGCATCGCGCAGAACCGTATCGCGATCCAGCGAGTCGAGTATTTGCTTGACGACGTACTTCGGCCCACCGTCACCCCAGGACTTGCCCTTGGCAAGATACTTCGCCGCCGCCTGGCCGACGAGATACGTGCTGTAGTAGGCGATGGAACCCTGTGCGCCGGCTGTCAGGATCGTGGACAGCCCGACCGTACCGACCTTCAATGCGCTTGAGACGAAGTGCAGCGCCCAGACGGTACCCATAAGCGCGGCGGACTCCGCCATAATGACTTTGACGATCGAACCGGCTTCGGTCTTATTCAGCGGCAGGTCGTAGACTTTCGACAGGTGAACAACCATTCCAACATCGATAAACGCGGCTGCGAACAGGTCGGCCACCGGAATCGGGTTGAACGCAACAGCGATGCCCTTTGAAACACAGTACGTGCGTACCAGCTTTTCGCCGAGCTCACGTCTCGCAGCCAGGATGCGGCGACCCACCTGATCCGATAAGTCGGACGCGAACAGGCTCGCATTGAGTGCGGCAAGTGTCTTGCCTTCCGCCTCCAGGATTTCCCACAATTTCAGTCGCAGTGCGGTGATATCCGGGTCGCGCTCGCGAACCGTCTCGCGTTCGTTACCGGCCTCATCCACATCGATCACGATCTGCGGCCGAGGTTGAGCCGCAACTGCGATGATGTGTTCAGGATCGATGATGCCGTCTGTTTTGGCTCGCAACGACGTCAACAGCGCATTGCACTCGTCGCGCGTGTACAGGTCCGATTTGTTCAGTACCAGCAATATCGGTCGTCCCTGGGACATCGCAACTTTCAGTGCATCAAGTTCGGTGTCTGTAATGTCACTGTCGACGACGAACATGACCAGGTCGGAACGCCCGGCAACTTCTTTCGCGAGTGCCTCGCGATCCTCTCCGCCGGCTTCATCTAGCCCGGGCGTGTCGATCAGAAAAACACCGCCCGCTTCCGTTTCGTTCCACGACTGCATGGATGAAAACCGGGTTTCACCATGCAGTGGACTGACGGAGAATCGCGCTTCGCCGATCAGTGCGTTAAGCAGTGAGGATTTTCCGGTACTGACCCTGCCGAAAGCAGAAATATGCAGATGCCCGTGTTCGATCTTGTCGAGCATGGCCTGCACCGCCGCGTAGTCGTGCGCGAGCGATTCTCGAACGCCGTCAGGTAGCCGCTTGTCATTGATGAGATCACGCAGGCTCTCGCGCGCGAGACTCAGGTGACCTGCACCCTCGTCGCCTGGATCCTCAGCTGGTTTTTTCTTCCAGCGCCATCCTGGCAACGCGGCGAACGCCCGCTTCCAAATGCTCACTGATACCTTCCTCGAATTCTTTGGCGGCTGTTTCGGGAACCAGTTCACCGTGGCGTGACAGGGTCAGCACCAGGCTGCGCCCGAGTGCGTCAAATATGAGCCCGTACGCAACCGCATGCGCGAGACCCCCGGCAACCGTACCCAGTCCCGGAAATGCTTTCAGGCCGTTGCCGGCGACGGCCATCGAAAGCGGCAGTGCCTTGCCTGCCCGGCTCTGCCCCAGTGACAGAAACTCCTCAATATCGAGATCGCGTGGCGCGGCTCCGTACAGCTCGCAGAGTTCGCGGGTCATCGTCGTGCCAATGTAGCCCTGGATGAGAATATCGGTACCCGGACTAACAGCCGCCATCGCACCAATGACGGCCTTGCGCGTCGAACTGCGGATGATCTGCTCCGAACGCTGGGCGCGATACTGGCTTTCAGCAGCGCGTAGCTTGTCCGCCGCAATCTGGAATACCGCGCGTTCACGCCGCATGTCCAGCGGGGTCGAATCGTCGCTGAGCATACGATTGATCGCAACGACCAGAACACCGATATCCGCATCCCGGCTGACGCTGACCCGCCCTTCACTGCCATCGGCTTCCCGCCTGATGACTTCGGATTCGCCACCGGCTGTCACCGCGACGACATGATCGCGCTGGATCTCGGCACCGATATCCTCAATGCGCTTCAACAGCTTTTGCAACAGCATCGCGCGTTCATCATTGTTGTAGCGATCCGCCTTGTTCAACACCAGGATGATCGGCTTGTCGAAAGCCAACAGGTTCCTGATCGCACTAAGCTCTGCACGCGAAAGATCGCTGTCACAAACGAACACCACCAGGTGCGAGCGTTTTGCCTCTTCAGCCGCAAGCTCATCAAGGCCCGCTTCGTGGCCGCCGGTGCCCGGCACGTCGGTGAGCAGGATTTCATGCCCCGCCTGGTTTCGCCACCGGTAATGCCGAACGGCCGCTGTGGATCCGCCAACCGCATCAATCAGGACATCCGCGGACGGCACGAGTGCCTTGATCAGCGAGCTTTTTCCGGTGCTGATCTCACCAAAAAAGCACAGATGAATAGCGCCACTCGCCTGCCGCGCGGCGAGCTGCTGCAATTCCGCCTGCGCGGCACTTGTATCGACACCCGCCGCATCGGCTTGCCGCAAGCGTTCCTTGATATCGGCCTTCGACAGTGGCTTGCGGACCTTTTCCGGCGCGGCTTTTTTCTTTACAACCAGGCGGAAAATAAGCCAAACCGCCGCAGTCGCCAGCAAGACCATCACGCCAATGTAGATATACAGAATGAACGGCGGGCCCGCCCGAAGGCGGTCCCAAACATTCAATGCGGACTCGCTTATGAACAGCAGCGCCGCAATCGCAACAACAAACACGAGCGCCACGACAACGGCAATCGAAATCCGTACAAAGCGATCAAGCGTCATAAACAATTAAGGTGGCAGTCACCGTATCTCAATGATGCAATTAAGGTGACTGACACCGTATCTGCAATTGCGGTGACTGTCACCGTAACTTTATATCTGCGTGGCGATCCAGCGGTCGATTTTGGCTTCCAGCATCGACAGGGGCATAGCGCCATCTTTCAGGACTTCGGTGTGGAAATCCTTGACGTTGAATTTGTCGCCCAGTGCGGCTTCCGCCTTGTCGCGTATGGCCCGAATCTTCAGCTGGCCGACCTTGTAGGCCAGCGCCTGGCCGGGGATTGCCATAAAGCGTTCAGCCTCGGCGACTGCGCGCGCTTCGGCAACGGCCGAATTCGCGTACATGTAGTCGAGTACATCCTGCCGCGACCACCGCTTGGCATGAAGGCCGGTGTCGACAACCAATCGGATCGAACGCCACAACTCGGCATTGAGGCCGCCGAAGTACTGGTACGGGTCGGTGTAAACGCCGAGTTCCTTGCCGAGTGACTCGGCATACAGGCCCCAACCCTCGGAGTACGCAGTGAACCCGCCGAATCGGCGGAATCCGGGCAGATCCTCGTTCTCGCGCTGGATCATGATCTGGAAGTGGTGGCCAGGGATTGCCTCGTGCAGGAACAACGACTCCATTGCCCACTTGCCGCGCGCCTTGATGTCGTAGGCATTGGCGTAAAAAATGCCCGGCCGAGAGCCGTCCGGCGTACCCGCCTGATAAGACCCGCCCGCCGCCGATGCCTCCCGGAACGGCTCAACACGGCGCACTTCAAACGCTGTCTTAGGCATCACATCGAACAGGTTCTTCGACAGTTCCGTAATGTGTTCCGACATGTCGCGATAGCCCTGGATGAGTTCCTCTGCCTCGTCGTAGAAGAACTGGTCGTCGGTATTAACGAATTCGAAAAAGTCTTTGAGGTCACCCTCAAAGCCGACTTCTTTCATCACGCCCCGCATCTCTTCATGGATACGCGCAACTTCGTCCAGTCCGATCTGGTGAATCTCGTCCGGCGTCATGTCCGTGGTCGTGCGCAAGCGGACCATGTAAGCATACCAGTCGTCGCCATTCGGCTGTGCATACAAACCAACGGTTTCGCGGGCGGCCGCTATATACTCATCGCCGAGGAAATTACTGATGCGCTGATACGCAGGGACGATCGTATTCATGATCTTATCTTCGTACGCCGCGGTCAGCCGCTCACGATCTTCATCACTGAAGTCGTCTGGCATATTCTCGATCGGACCCCAGAAGTTACTGTCTTCGACTTTGTCGACGACGTGGGCATCGACCTGCGGCAAGAGCTTTTCCATCAGGATGCGTGGTTGCGTTACACCCTTTTGCATGCCTTCCTTCATGTTCGCGATGATCGTGTCGGTGATCTCGGAATAATCATCGGCGCGACTCAGAAAATCGTCGTAGTCCTTAACCGTTTTGAACGGGTGCGCGCTGGTGCCGCTGCCAAGTTGCACGAAGAAGTTCGTGATCGAGTAAAACTGGTTGATCGGCTGCAGGTGAAAAGGAAACTGGTTTCCCTCAAGCGACTGTTCGCGATTGATTCGAAACAGGTCGTAACTGAGTTGATCCTGGTAGCCCAGTTCGGCGCGATCGATTTCAAGCAGGCGGGCAAGAAACTCTTTATCCATCGCCTCGGCAGCAGCACGATATTCGGCACTGTTTGAATTAGCCAGGCGATCGTTATAGCGGTTGTCCCCGATAAACGTCGCGCTCAGCGGGTTCATCTCAAGATTGCGCTCAAAATGTTCGTCGAACAAGGCGTGCAATGCGGCACCCGCATCGACGACTTCTGTCGTGGTTTCTTCCTTGGACTGGCCGCATGCGGCGACAAGAAACAGGGCGGCGAACAAAGCCGCAACGTGGTTTTTCATTTGGATACCCCTGAATTGGAATCAGGAGATCATAAACCCAAGGTCACGCTGTGCAAAGTTCGATAGGTTTGGTGCAACAATATCAAGGTCCAAATCCGGTATTCCGAACCATTTGGCCAGCGTTGCCGCGTATTGATCGGCAGAAGTTGATGGAATCATTCGCCCACCGCCAACGTCCTCGACACCACCAATATCGAGCAACGGGTAGCTGCCGTACAACTGCCGGCCCGCCACAGCGCCGCCGACGACCAGCTGATTGCCGCCCCAGGCATGGTCGGTGCCATCGCCATTGGAGGTCAACGTTCGGCCGAAATCGGACTGTGTGAACGTAGTGACACTGTCATCGACGCCGAGCTCGACGGTTGCCGCATGAAAGGCCGCGACGGCATCACTGATGTCCGCAAGCAAGCCGGGCTGATTGATGTTCTGGTCATCATGCGAATCAAAGCCCCCCGCTGCAACGAAGAACACCTGCCGCTTCATATCCAGCTGATCACGCACCGCGATCAGCCGGGCGACCGTGCGCAACTGCGTGCCAAGCTGTGATTGCGGAAACGCGGCATTGATTATCGGTGCCGAGTCAATCGCCGCAGTGACCGTGTCGGCGGCATCAATGGCACGCCGCTGAACGTCGGCAAATCCCCGTTCATAAACGCTGTCATGTTGTGCGTCGACGATGCGGCGAAATGCCTCGCGCTGCTGAAAAAGAATACTGTCAGGGTCGAGCGAAAAGCCTTCAAATTGCAGCGGTCCGCCTGGGCCCATGACATAGGCGACGGTTTCGTCGGCTGACTGCATCAGGTTGGCACCGAACAACGATGCATTGGTCGCCATCTGCTGCTCGGTCACTCCGCTGCGAATCAGGTCGGCCATGCGCCCCGCCCACCCGGTCTTGCTCGGCACATTGCCTCGCAGGCTCGCCCACTGATCCTGCTGATCGTTGTGCGAGAAAAGCTGCGGCGGCAGAGTCGCCGTCCCATTGAAGAAATCATCCTTCGTCGTCGGTTCAATCAACGGACCGACATTCGTGACGATTGCGGCGCTGCCCGCCTCGAACAGGTTCTGAAAACCACTCATGGACGGGTGCACGCCGTAGCTTACGCTTCCCTGGCCCGGCGGGTTAATCGGCAACAGGTCACCTTGCGGAATCGCGAGGTTCTGTCTCGACGCCGCGTACACACCGTATTCGGCATTGCTGTTCGGAACGAGCATGTTGAACGAATCGTTGCCACCGAACATGAATACGCACACCAGTGCCCGATAATTATCGAATGCTCCGCCGCTGCCGATCACCTGCGAGTACGCGAGCCCGGGCGTTGCCGCAAGGACAGCGGCGGCACCACTGGTGCGAAGAAAATCACGGCGATTGAATGTTTTCATTGCGTTCTCCTCGCCACTAGCGCTGGTAAGCAAACTCGGGTGACGTCACGACAAAATAAATCGTTTCAGCGG
>JAUHYO010000002.1 GCA_030426325.1 Gammaproteobacteria bacterium
TGGTGCGCCCAGACAATGAACGACAGGAATGCGATACAGGCCAGTGCGTAAACCATCGAGTCATGGCCAAACAGTTTTTTGCGCGTAAACGTCGGAATGATTTCTGAAACGACTCCGAAAGCCGGCAGAATCATGATGTACACCTCGGGGTGCCCGAAGAACCAGAAGATGTGCTGGAACATGACCGGATCGCCGCCGCCCGCTGCGAGGAAGAAGCTCGTGCCGAAAAACTGATCGGTCAGCAGCATCGTTACCGCACCGGCAAGAACCGGCATGACGGCGATGAGGAGGTAGGCTGTGATCAGCCAGGACCAGACGAACATCGGCATTTTCAGCAGCGACATTTCCGGTGCACGCATGTTGATGATCGTGACGATGACATTGATCGCGCCCATGATGGACGACAGGCCCATCAGGTGAACCGAAAAAATCAGGAATGGGAACGAGTCGCCGGTTTGCAGCACGAGCGGCGGATACATCGTCCAGCCACCTGCCGGCGCTCCACCGGGCATGAGCAAGGTCGAGAGCAGGATGCCGAATGCGACCGGCAGAATCCAGAATGACCAGTTGTTCATTCGTGGCAGCGCCATATCGGGTGCGCCGATCATCATCGGGATCATCCAGTTCGCGAGACCGACAAAGGCTGGCATGACAGCGCCGAAGACCATGATGAGCGCGTGCATCGTCGTCATCTGGTTGAAAAACTCAGGGTGTACGAATTGCAGCCCCGGTATCGCAAGTTCCGAGCGAATGACCATTGCCATTGCACCGCCGATGAAGAACATGGTCAGACTGAAGACCAGGTACATCGTGCCGATGTCTTTGTGGTTGGTTGAAAACAGCCAGCGACCGATACCCTTGGCCGGTCCGTGGTCGTCGTGGTGGTCGTCGTGCGCGACGACGGTGTCATTAGTGGTTGCTGTTGTCATTTCTTAAAGCTCCGCGTCTTGGCTGGCAAGCCAGGCCGCAAAGGCCTCGGGCTCGACAACTTCGACAACGATTGGCATGTAGCCGTGATCCTTGCCACACAGTTCGGCGCACTGGCCGCGGTAAGTGCCGGTCTCGTTTGCACGGAACCAGGTTTCATTCACCATTCCAGGAACGGCATCTTTCTTGATTGAAAGCTCAGGCACCCACCAGGAGTGAATGACATCGTTAGCCGTCAGCAGCAGGCGAACTTTTGCGCCGCGCGGAACAACCACGGGATTATCGACCTCCAACAGGTAATTCGGCACCGAGAACGGGTCGATTTCAGATTGCTTGCGGCGCGCCTCCAGGCTGGACCGGGCAAGGCTCGAGTAGAAGTCGACGTTTGAGTCCTGGTACTTGTAATGCCATTTCCACTGGTAGCCGGTGATGACGATGGACAGGTCAGGGTTTCGTGAGTCTTCCATCTTCACCATGGTTTCGGCGGTCGGAACGGCCATCAGCACCAGGATTACGACCGGAATCGCGGTCCAGATAATTTCCGCGGTCGTGCTGTGCGAAAACGTTGCAGCCTCAGCACCTTTGGATTTGCGGTGCTTGATCAGCGAAATGATCATCACGCCGAAAACAACGATGCCAATCGCAACGCACCACCAGAACACCATCATGTGCAGGTCGTATGTCTCGAGGCTGAGGTCTGTCACGCCTTTGGGCATATTTATCGCCCAGTCGGCTTCCGCTGCACTTGCCAGCGAAAGGCCGAGCAAGCCCAGGAATAAGTTTCGTATCATTGATTGTTCACCTTGCGAGCCGCGCAAACGGCTGGGTCGACAGGGACGGCCTGCCAAAAAGCTCGCGAAGTGTACTCAAATAGGACGGGCCATGCAATCCGGGCTCGCCGAGTGTCTGTCCGTCAATTCTTTATTTTACAGCCACTTAAAGGCTGCTTCGCAGGGCGATTTGCGTCATTTTTTGCGCAGCGGTATCCGGCTCGCGTCAATTCGATAGTTTGCCGGGTCCATTTTGGGGCCCGCGCCCCAGCAGTGAGCGAAAACGAGCTCGAGTTCGACCGCGATTTTACCATCGAGCATCCCACGCTCGAGCGCCGCCAGCATTCCCTGAAACTTACGCTTGCCGGTCAACGCGCGCGCGCGATCCTGAAGCATATTTCGGGCACCCGAAGCGCTCAGGTCAGCCAGTAATGCGTCGGTGCTGCTGTAGCTGACCGTCAAGCGGTCGACGTCGAGCACCGGGTCGCGAAGTCCGGCGCTGACCAGGCCATCCCCGAGGTTGTGCATGTCCGGAAACCGGCTGACATGCTGGCCGTCGTCGATTTCGCGCCAGGCACGGTCGATCTCCAGCAAGCTGTCAGGGCCGAGGGTCGCGAACGCGAAAACGCCCCCCTTTCTGAGCACTCTGGCAACTTCGACGAAAACCTCGTCCGGGTTGGTGATCCACGGCAGCAACTGGTTGCTGAAAACCACGTCAATACTCTCGTTCGCAAACGGCAGTGAGCGAGCGTCCGCCTGTACAAATTCCGACCGGCTGAACCAGGATCTGCGCGCGCGCGCCGTCTGCACCATGTTTCGCGCGAGGTCGACGCCAACCAGTCGTGCTTTCGGAAAGCGTCTTTTAAGCGATCGCGACGCAGCACCGGTTGCACAGCCGAGGTCGACGACGGTCTTCGCGTCAATGAGCAGTGGCTCGATGCGCTGCAACAGGCCATCGCGCGTGGCAGTGTGCGCAAAATCAGCACGGTCAAAGGTGCTTGCAGCACGCTCGAAGCGTCGGCGAATGTGGCGGGTGCTCAACATTCGGGAAACGGTAGCACGCTTTCGCGCGCAATCGCCTGCTTTTGCGAACGGCATATCCTGGCTTCATCTGCGATGGTGGCGTGATGTTATTGCTCGACTTTCTGGCGCCGAAAAGCTGCGCATTTTGCGGCGTTCTTTCAACTGGCGATGAACACAGTCTTTGCGTCAACTGTTTCGATGATCTGCCCTGGCGTGTGCCCGCTGCCTCGCCCGCCCCGGGCATTTTTAATTGCAGCCTGTCGATGATGGACTACGCGTTTCCGGTCGACGTCGCGATCAAGGCGCTGAAGTTCAAACGGCAGCTTTACTATGCGCCGGCCCTGGCCGAAGTGCTGTGCGCGGCGCGCCAGTCCTTGCCAGCCGACATTGACTCTATTCTGCCGGTGCCGCTGCACTGGCGTCGCAAGACAGTTCGCGGTTTCAACCAGGCCAGCGAACTCGCGGTTCCTGTCGCGCGTGCTCTGGGCATCAGGATTCTTCGCGGCGTAAAGCGATGCAAGGCACCGCCGTCGCAGTCGGGTCTTGGCGCAACCGAGCGTCGCAAAAATCTGCGGCGGGCGTTCTCAACCCGGGAACAAGTCGCAAGCAAACACGTCCTGATCATTGATGATGTAGTAACGACCGGCGCGACATTAACCGAGCTCGGCAAGGTGTTGCTCCGAAACGGCGCCGACAAAGTCAGTGCGCTTACCGTTGCGAGTGCTCGCTAGAAAGTCAGCTGCCGCGGAATTTATTGCGTGCCGCGTCCGGACCCATCGATACCAGGACCCTGTGAAAAAACGGCTTGATTGCATTGCGTTTGATGAATAGCACGAATGCGGCGAACAGGGCAAACGGTGCGAAAGCGACAAACAGCGCAATAAACACGAACACAAATATCAGAATGCGTTTTTGCAGGTATGGCAAAGCGGTAAACAGCAGCCAAAGTGACTTCCAGTCCGTTTCGTTGGATGCAATGCGGGATCTTGGTCGCGGTCCAGCCTCGGGTTCAGGCGCTGGGTGACTCAATGGGACAGCAAGTGGTGTGACGTCGCTGCTGTGCGAATGCGTGTCGGCAAATCGCCGCACCTCATCGTCAATTTCAAGTTGCCGGAGGATGGACCGCGCCTGTCTTGCCTCGATGCTGACCGGGTATCGCCGAATGACACGATTCGCGAGTCGAATCGCCCGGGAACGGCGCCGCTTTTCGTCCGTGGCGCCCGGCGCCACGTTCTGGAGTTCGAAAAAAGCCTCTTTGATCAGTTCTTCTGCGCTGGCCAAAGCGACTTACCCGGTGGCCGGGTGAAATGTGTAGTGCAGGACAATGCCGATAAACACCACCATACCAATGTAGTGATTGTGCAGAAATGCCGCAAAACAGCCGGCCGGCTGCCGATCGCGGGCGAGCCACAGGTGATAGGCCATCAATACCGCGGCAACGGCAACCGACAGGTAATACCAGGTACTCAATCCGGCGCGGATGCCGATGAGCAGCAAGGCGACGAGCATCAGTGCCTGCAGACCGGCGATGACAAACAAGTCGACTTCGCCAAACAGGATGGCGGTTGATTTGACCCCGACCCGGAGGTCGTCTTCCCGATCCACCATCGCGTAGAAGGTGTCGTAAATCACCGCCCAGATCATGGCCGTGCCAAAAACCAGCCAGGCGAGCTCCGGCGTTTCCGCGGTCTGCGCCGCGAAGGCCATCGGGACGGCCCAGCCAAACGCTGCGCCGAGGATGAACTGCGGAATCGAAATGAAACGCTTGATGAATGGATAAGTAACAGTCAGCACGGCAGCAACAATAGCGAGCATCTGCGCAGGGCGATTCAGCATTGTTGCCAGCCCGATCGCGATCAGGCTGAGTGCGGTGAACAGGATCACTGCTTCGAGCGGCGCTACGGCACCGGACGCGATCGGACGACTTCGGGTTCGTTCGACGTACGGATCAATCTTGCGGTCAACGTAGTCATTCAATACGCAGCCGGCGGATCGCATCACGACAACACCGAGCATGAACACGACGAACAAACCCTGGTCCGGACTGCCCTCGCCGGCGAGCCAAAGCGCCCAAAGTGTCGGCCACAGCAGCAGCCAGATGCCAATGGGTTTGTCGATACGCATCAGCTTGCCGTAATTACGAAGCTGGTTGATGACGTCCGGCGCGAAATTCGGGGCGATCAGCTTGTTCATGCGCGAAGTTTACACTTTCCCGTATCGGCTGGCGTCACCGAGCCAGCGACGAACGATTGCAGCGGCGATCGATCCGGATTCTCGTGCAATGACTTCCGCCGTTTTCTGTACCTGTGGCATCAATGCCGCATCGCGAACGAGATTGGCAATGCGATATTCGGGCAGCCCGGTCTGCCGAGTGCCGAGCAATTCGCCCGGCCCGCGCAATTCAAGATCACGCTGTGCAACGACAAAGCCGTCGTTGGTGTCTCGCAGAACGCCGAGCCGTTCTTTTGCGATGCGCCCGAGAGGCGACTTGTAAAGCAATACGCAGTGACTCTGCGCTGCACCGCGTCCAACGCGACCACGCAGCTGATGCAATTGCGACAGCCCCATTCGCTCCGCGTTCTCGATGATCATCAGGCTCGCATTGGGCACATCGACACCCACTTCGATGACGGTTGTCGCGACCAGCAACTGGATGCGCCCCTCCTTGAAAGCACTCATGCCGCGCTCTTTCTCCGCCGGACGCATGCGGCCGTGAACGAGCCCGACACGCAAGTCCGGCAGCGCCTCGGTCAGCATCGCGTAACTGGCTTCGGCTGCCTGGTAGTCGAGTACGTCGGATTCCTCAATGAGCGGGCAGACCCAGTACGCCTGCTGCCCCGATTCGCAGGCTGATCGCACGCGTTCAACAACTTCGCTGCGCCGAGAGTCGGGAATCGCGATGGTTGTAACGGGCTGCCGGCCGGGCGGCAGCTCATCGATGATCGAGGTGTCGAGATCCGCGTAGGCGGCCATCGCGAGCGTACGTGGTATCGGCGTTGCGGTCATGACGAGCTGGTGCGGGTGAACGCCCTCCGACACGCCCTTCTCGCGCAATGCCATGCGCTGGTGAACGCCAAAGCGATGTTGCTCATCAATGACGACAAGGCCGAGGCGGTGGAAGTCGACGCCCTCCTGGAACAAGGCATGGGTGCCCACAACCAGTTGCGCGGATCCGCCTTTTATAGCTTCGAGCGATTCCCGTCGTGCCACAACTCGCTGACTTCCGCTGAGCCAGGCCGGTTCGATGCCGAGTGGACGAAACCAGTCGGAAAAGCTGCGCCAGTGTTGCTCGGCAAGAATTTCGGTGGGCGCCATGATGGCAGCCTGCACGCCGCAGGCGATCGCCTTCAGACAGGCAATGGCGGCCACAACAGTCTTGCCCGAACCGACATCACCCTGGATCAGGCGCATCATCGGGTGCGGTTCGGACAGGTCGCCGAGAATTTCGTCGACAACGCGTTGTTGCGCGCCGGTCAGTTTGAAAGGCAGCGATTCAATGAAGCCGCCGACGTCGTCATCGCCGTTCGCCAGCGCGAGTGCGCCCTGGGTTGCTGCAAGTGTTCGCACTTTGCGCAAACTCAAGTAGTGCGCGAGCAGCTCCTCGAATGCCAGGCGCTGCTGGCAGGGATGAGTGCCCGCGAGCATCTGCTGCACATCAGCGTCCGGCGGCGGCCGGTGCAAATACCGAATGGCATCGGCCAGCGAGGGCATGCCGAGTTTCTCGGTAACGGTCCTGGGCAGGAGCTCGCGCGGCGGTGAACGAGTCATTTGTTGCAACGCCTGTTCGGTGAGATTGCGAAGCCGCCCTTGCTGGACGCCCTCGGTGGCCGGATATATGGGGGTTAGAGAATCACTGGTTACCGCGTCCTGGTCTTTCTTCAGGACGCGGTACTCTGGATGGATGATCTCGAAACCCTTCTGTCCGCGCCGTATCTCGCCATAACACGTGACGTGTACCCCAACCTGAAACTGAGCCTGTTGCTGTTTCGAAAAATGAAAAAACCGGAGCGTCAACTGGCCGCTGCCGTCACCGATTCGTACGAGCAAGTTGCGGCGTCCGCGAAAAACCGTTTCTGCAAGTAAGACCTCGCCGGTGACCAGGCTTCGCATCCCAGCCTCAAGTGCGCCGATCCTGACGAGCTGCGTTCGATCTTCGTAACGCAGCGGCAACAGGAAAAGGAGGTCGTCGACGCGATGCAGGCCGAGCTTCTCGAGTTTTTTTGCAAGCGCCGGACCGACGCCTTTCAGTTCGGTAAGCGGTGAATCAGATTGCAATGACGGCATCTGCCTCGACATCTGCGCCTTTTGGCAGCGCGGCGACGCCTACTGCCGCACGGGCCGGATACGGCTTCTCAAAATAGCGCTCCATGACCGAATTGACTGTCGCAAAATTGCCGAGGTCGGTCAGAAAAACGGTGATCTTCACCGCGTCGTTCAAGGTGCCGCCAGCCGCTTCGGCCACTGCTTTCAAGTTTTCGAAAACCTGAACTGTGCGTGCCTCGAAGTCACCTTCGATAATCTCGCCCGTTGCCGGAACCATCGGAATCTGGCCCGATAGAAAAACCAGGTTGCCTGCGACAGCTGCCTGGGAATAGGTCCCGATGGCCGCCGGTGCGTTGTCACTGTGTACTGCTTTCTTGCCCATCTATTCTTCCTGTTTTATGCGCATTCACGCGAAACGCGAATGACGTTCTTCATGTTGCGCACGCTGCGCATGATTTTTGCGAGATGCACGCGATCCTTCACCAGCAGCAGGAACGACAGTACGGAACAGTCTTCGTGGCGTCCGAGTACCGATACCTGTTCGATATTCGATTTGCAATCGGCAATGGTCGCTGCAACTTCTGCGAGAACACCTGGCTTGTTTCGGGTATCGATGTGTACCAGCGTTGAAAAATCACGATCAATATCCTTTTCCCAGCTGACCGTAATCCATTTGTCCGGTTGTTTGCGAAAATTCGAAAGGTTGCCGCACTGGTTGCGATGAATTACGACGCCACGACCCGCCGTCAGGTAACCCATGACCGGGTCACCCGGGATCGGGTGGCAGCACTTCGCATAGGTGACAACCATGCCCTCGGTTCCCGCGATGACCAGCGAGGCTTCCTTGGGTTCCGTTTGCGACGCGTCACCGACACCAACCAGGATTCGCGCGGTCAGAGGTGCGAGTCGCTCACCCAGTCCAACCTGCTCGAAGAGCTCGTTGCTGTTGTTCAGGCCGAGTTCCTCAAGCGCTTCCGACATGCGGATCTTGCCGACCTTGCGCAATGAGGCGCCAAGGTCTTTCAGGGCCCGGTCGAGGAGCCGTTTGCCAAGATCGACCGATTCCGTCGAACGCAGGTTCTTCATGTGATGGCGAATTGCCGTTCTGGCCTTGGCGGTTCGCACAAACGTCAGCCAATTCGGATTGGGTCTCGCCCCTTTCGAGGTAATGATCTCGACGGTCTGGCTGTTGTGCAATTCAGTGCGCAGCGGTACCAATCCGCGATTCACTTTGGCCGCGACACAGCGATCGCCGATATCGGTATGCACGGCATAGGCGAAATCAACGGTAGTCGCGCCTTTCGGCAGCGGCATGATGTCGCCCTTTGGCGTGAAGACGTAGATCTTGTCAGGGAAGAGATCGACCTTGACGCTTTCGAGGAACTCCTCTGAGGTTCCGATCTGCTGCATCTCTTCGAGGTTAGACAACCACTCGCGTGTGCGGCGCTGCGGACTCGCGTCGGATTTCTCGTCGGCCTTGTATATCCAGTGCGATGCGACACCGGATTCGGCGAGACGGTCCATGTCACGGGTTCGAATCTGTACTTCCAGCGGCAATCCCTTTGGCCCGAACAGCGTTGTGTGCAGTGATTGATAGCCATTGATGCGCGGAATGGCAATGTAATCCTTGAAGCGCCCCGGCATCGGTTTGTACAGCCCGTGCACGATGCCGAGGATCTGGTAGCAGGTATTGACGTCCGTAGCGACAATTCGAAAACCGTACACGTCGACGATGTCGGACAGCTGGCGCCGTTTCCCCGACATTTTCTTGTAAATACTGTAGAGGTGCTTTTGCCGGCCGAAAACCTCGGCGCTGATGCCCTCATCCGCCATTGCGTCGACAAACTCTTCGGAAATCTTTTTGACAATCTGTTTCTGACTGCCCTGGCTCTTCTTCAGCGCAGCCTCAAGCACCCGGTAGCGAAACGGGTGCAGGTGTTTGAAGCTCAGGTCTTCAAGCTGCACTTTCATACGATTGATACCGAGCCGATTCGCGATTGGCGCGTAGATGTCGAGTGTTTCACGCGCAATGCGTTTTCTCTTGGCGGCCGGCATGGCGCCGAGTGTTTGCATGTTATGCAATCGATCCGCGAGCTTGACGAGAATGACGCGAATGTCTTCGATCATTGCCAGCATCATTTTGCGAAAGCTTTCGGCCTGGGCTTCCGCGTGGCTGCGAAATTCGATTTGATCGAGTTTACTGACGCCGTCAACAAGCAAAGCGACTTCACTGCCGAATTTTTCGCTTATTTCATCAAGCGAGGCAGACGTATCTTCAACTGTGTCGTGCAGGATCGCCGCTATGATGGCCTCGGCGTCGAGATGCATCTCGGCAAGTTCCTGGGCGACGGCAATCGGGTGGGTAATGTAGGCCTCGCCCGTCTTTCGCTTTTGGCCCGAATGCGCGTCGGCACCAAACTCGTAGGCGGCCGTTATCGACGCCAGCTGTTCCTCGGGCAGGTAGGATGAAAGTGTATCGATCAGCCGCCGCACGCCGTGGTCGCGGCGGTGCGCACCCGGCAGTCTGGCAAGAATAGTAGCGGCGTAGTCCATGCCTCGATCATACCGCGGTGATCAAGGGTTAACAGGGCCTAGTTGACGCTAGTCGCCAATTGAAATTCCGCGAACCGGCAGGACGTCTTCGGCGGCCTCGGCCTGCAGCAGGTCTTCAGTGACCGGCTCTTCGATTTCTTCCAGAATCGATGGCGAAACAAGACCCTCGGCAATCTCGCGCAATGCGATGACTGTCGGCTTGTCATTTTCAAGATCAACCAGTGGATCGGCACCGTGGGCAACCCGGCGCGCACGCTTGGCGGCAACCAGCACCATCTCAAAAATGTTATCGATGTTCTTGAGGCAATCTTCAACTGTAATTCGGGCCATGATCGATTCCTGTTGCCGGGTTGTTCCCGGGGCTTTGAATAAGGGGCGCGAGTCTACGGGAAGCGGGCAGCAGCACGCGACTATATATAAGAAAACGTTATATCAGTCGCCGCGGACAATGCGCGAAACCTTGCGCCGTAAGGCCCGGTTCTTCGTCGAGGTTGCCTCGCCCCTGCCCTGGAGCACGGCTTCGAGCTGGGATACGGCCGTGCCGAGATCGTCATTAATAATGACGTGGTCAAATTCGTTCCAGTGCGACATATCGCTCCGCGCATCGCGAAGACGACGTTCGATGACCTCCTCGCTGTCCGTACGCCGGTTTCGCAGTCGGCGTTCAAGCTCATCGATTGATGGCGGCAGGATGAATACGCTGACGCAGTCCGGCATTGACTCGCGGACCTGCCGGGCGCCCTGCCAGTCGATTTCGAGAACCACGCTTCGGTTGTCGGCGAGATGCCGTTCAACCTGGCTGCGACTGGTGGCGTAGTAGTTGTCGAACACCTCGGCAAACTCGAGCATCTCACCGGCGTCCTTGAGCCGCATGAACTCTTCTTCGCTGACGAACAGGTAGTCCACCTCGTTGGCTTCGTTTCTGCGCGGCTCACGGGTCGTATAGGAAATCGAAAAGCGAAGCTCCGGGTGTTTCGTGACGATTGCATGCACGAGGGTCGTTTTGCCGGCGCCCGACGGGGCGGCGAAAACAAACAGCTTGCCTTTTTCCGTCATCAGCCGGCCTTACTCAACATTCTGTATTTGTTCGCGCATTTGCTCGATCAGTACCTTGAGATCGACGGCTGCTTTCGTCGTTTCGCTGTCCGCGGATTTCGAGCCAAGCGTATTGGCCTCGCGATTGAGCTCTTGCATCAGGAAGTCGAGACGACGGCCGACCGGTTTGTCGTCGTCCAATGCGTCCCGGATTTCGACCAGGTGACTTTCGAGCCGGTCGAGTTCTTCATCGACATCGATTTTCTGCGCGATCAGTGCGAGCTCAACCTCAAGCCGTGCCGGATCCGCCTCCACATCCAGCTTCTCGATGCGCTCTTTCTGCTTGGCGCGGGTCGCCGCCAGCACGTCCGGCATGCGAGCGCGAACGGCGGCTGCAATGCCTTCGATATCGACACAACGCGATTGCAGCATCTCGCGGATTCGTTGCCCCTCGCTCAGTCGCATGGCATTGACCGCGTCGAGTGTTTTCGCAAGCAAGGCACTGGCGTCATCAAACAAGGGTTCGGCATTGAACTCCGGTTGTTGCAGAACACCCGGCCAGCGCAAAACATCGAGCGGATTGACAGCGGCGGCCTGCGGAAGCTCAACCGCGATCTCATCGAGGCGCGCTCGCAAAACGCCGACCAGCGTCGCATCGAGCTGCATTTCCGATTGCTGGTCGACAACACGCCTGAAGAACAGCCCGCATTCAACCTTGCCGCGGCCCAGAGCCGTGCTGACCTGCTGGCGAAAAGCCTGCTCTTTCGGCCGCAAATCCTCCGGCAGCTTGAGCTGCACATCCAGGTAACGGTGGTTGACGGCCCGGACCTCCCAGCTCAGCGTTCCGAGATCCGTGTCAAGCGACTCTCGCGCGAAGCCTGTCATACTGTGTAACATCAGTCTTGAACTCCTGGGTGTGCCAAACGTGCTACCTGGGTCACGCTTTCTCAGAGGGACGACATTCTAAGCTGTGGCCGCACGATTAAGCCACCTGCCACTCGGATCCAATGCAAATCGAATACGCCAAAGTTTCTGCCCTCGGTGACCGCCAGGACAACCAGGACCGCGCCGCGGTTGTGGTGTCAGAGAACGCCGCGCTGATGCTCGTTTTTGACGGCATGGGCGGTCACTCCGACGGTGCTCGTGCCGCCGAAACCGGGCTCAAGGTTGTGCAGGATCGATTTATTGCGGCGAAACAGCCGATATTCGATCCACAGGGCTTTCTTTACGCGGCGCTCGCAGCCGCGCACGATGAAGTCGTTCGTGCTGGCAGCGATGTTCCTGTTGACTTCCGTCCTCGTGCGACCTGCGCAATTTGCCTGGTGCAGGAAGGCGGCGCTTTCTGGGCACACATTGGCGATAGTCGTATCTACCAGGTGCGCGACGGCGCCGTGCTGCGACGTTCCCGAGACCACAGTCATGTCGAAGTGCTGATTCAGGAAGGTGCGATTAGCGAAGAAGAAGCGCAGGACCACCCGATGCGCAATTTCGTCGAATGCTGCATCGGCGGTGATGCACCGGTGCCGGACATGAGCATTACCAACCAAATGCGTCTCAAGCACGGTGACGTGTTGCTTGCTTGCTCGGACGGGCTATGGTCCGGCATGAGCGACAATGACATGGCGCAGATTGCCGCGCCTGGCGGGCAAAACATCGTTGAAAACCTGAAAGCACTCAGCATCAAGGCGCTCGAGGTCAATGCACCCTACAGTGACAACACAACGGGCACCGCGTTAAGGTGGCTCGGCAACTAAACCGGCTTATCCCTTCGGAGAATCAGTATGCGTCCCAGTGGCCGCGATCCCGCGACTATGCGCGAAGTTCAGTTTCAGACTCATTTCACCAAGCATGCCGAAGGCAGCGTGCTGGCATCGTTCGGCGACACGCAGGTGTTGTGTACAGCCAGTATTGAAGAACGTATTCCTGGCTGGCTACGCGGCAAGGGCAGCGGCTGGGTGACCGGTGAGTATGGCATGCTGCCGCGCGCAACCCATACGCGCTCGGGTCGGGAGGCATCGCGCGGCAAGCAGGGGGGGCGAACGGTTGAGATTCAGCGTCTTATCGGCCGGTCACTTCGCGCAGTCACCGACTTGAAGGCACTCGGCGAGCGCTCGATCACGCTGGATTGCGACGTGCTGCAGGCCGACGGCGGTACTCGCACGGCGTCGATCAGCGGTGCCTATGTTGCGCTGGCGATTGCGATTGAGCGTCTTGTAGCTCAGCGCAAGCTCAAGAAGAATCCACTGTACGGTCAGGTTGCCGCGGTTTCCGTCGGCATCTACCAGGGAATGGCCGTACTTGACCTCGATTACGCGGAAGACTCCGAAGCAGAAACCGACATGAATATCGTCATGAATGACGCTGGCCGTTTCATTGAAGTACAGGGCACGGCCGAGGGACATGCGTTTACTGACGACGAATTCAACGCCATGCTCGGACTCGCGCGAAGCGGGATTGCGGACATTATCGCGGCGCAAAGCGAGGCGATAGCCAGCGCCCGAACATGAACCGGCTGCCGGAAAGGGTCGTCATGGCCAGTGGCAATCCGGGAAAAATCCGAGAAATCGCCCGGCTCCTTGCGGACGCCGGCGTTGAGGTCGTCGCACAATCCGAATTCGGTGTGCAGGATGCTGACGAGACCGGCACGAGCTTCGCTGCGAACTCGCTGATCAAGGCCCGACATGCTGCTTTAGCAACCGGCCTGCCCGCCATTGCCGATGACTCCGGACTTGCGGTCGATGCGCTCGACGGCGCGCCCGGTGTCTACTCGGCGCGCTATGCGGGCGCCGGTGCTACGGACGCGATGAACGTCGACAAACTGCTTGATGCGCTTCGTGATGTTGCGGTACCTGACCGCGGCGCGGCCTTTCATTGCGCCGCAAGTTTCGTCACGCCGGACAACGAAACCTCGTTGCTCTTCGAAAGCGAATGGCGCGGCGCCATATTGCTCGCCCGGCAGGGGGATGGCGGCTTTGGTTACGATCCGGTGTTTCTCGATCCCGAGAGCGGCATGAGTTCCGCGATGCTGACGCCGGATCAAAAAAATGCCCGCAGCCATCGTGGAAAAGCCCTGCGTGGGCTGGTCGCGCTGATACAAAATCACTATTCATGAAAACACCGCCACTCTCGCTGTACATGCACCTCCCCTGGTGCGTGCGAAAGTGCCCGTACTGCGATTTCAATTCGCATACGGCGGGTGAATCCGCGCCAAAACGACGCTACATCGATGCACTGTGCCGCGATCTGGAGCGGGAGCGCGAACGTGCTGACGGTCAGCCGCTGCAGAGTATTTTTCTCGGCGGCGGCACGCCGAGTCTGTTTTCACCGGACGAGATCGCCGAGCTGTTGCAGGCTGTTCGAGATCGTTTTGCCGTCGTTCCCGATGCGGAGGTGACGATGGAGGCCAATCCCGGAACGGTGGAATTCGGTTCGCCAGCCGGATACCGCCAAGCGGGAGTGACACGGCTGTCCATCGGTGCGCAAAGCTTTGACGATGCCATGCTCCGGTCGCTCGGCCGTATTCACAGCAGCGACGATATTTCGCGCGCGGTACGCCAGGTGCGCGACGGCGGATACGACAATTTCAACATCGACCTGATGCATGGCCTGCCAGGACAAACCCTGGAAATGGCGCTGTCGGATCTCAAGGCGGCGCTCGAGCTCGAACCCACCCATATTTCCTGGTATCAGCTGACGCTTGAGCCGAATACCGTTTTCTATGCACGGCCGCCGGCCAACCTGCCGGATGACGAACTGGCTTTCGAGATACAGGAAGCTGGCCGTGCGCTGCTCTCAGAACAGGGCTTCGAACAGTACGAAGTGTCCGCCTATGCACGCGACGGTCAGCGCTGTCTGCACAACATGAACTACTGGACCTTCGGCGACTACCTGGCCGTCGGGGCAGGAGCCCACGGCAAGGTCAGCCGCCGGGGCGGTGTTTGTCGCTATCAGAAACCGGCCAATCCCCTGCAGTACATGGTGTCCTGCGAGAGCGGCGCACCCGGCAAACCGGAGCTGGTCCTGTCCCCGGGCGAGTTGCTGTTCGAATTCATGCTGAACGCGCTCAGGCTCAGCGATGGCTTTGCCGAGTCCCTGTTCGAGGATCGAACCGGCCTGTCACCGGGCATTCTGATGCCGGCGACCGAGAACGCCCGGCGCCGGGGCCTGATTGAGCGAGGCGCGAGCGGGACCTGGAAGCCGACCGAGCTGGGCGGCCGCTTTTTGAATGATCTGCAGGCCGAGTTTGTGCCCTAGCCCCCGACCGGCCAAAGTCGATTTATGCACAAGTGCCGAACGAAGCCTATATTTTCAGCGCAAGAGGGCCTTGATCTCACTTGACGGGTTGCAAAGTGAGCATAACTTATTGTTTTTCATCAATAATCGAAAATGGACATAAAATAGTCATATTGACAACGGGCTATGAAAAACCGCAGCTTAGGGCATTCACTCAATTTTCATCCACAGTCTTATCCACAGCTTCTGTGGATAAAAAACGGGGCTTGCGGCGGCAATCGCTTCGCTATATCCTACGCGGCCTTTTTTACGCAAGTAGCGCGCTCGGGAGAGCCAGATCATGAAAGCCGACATTCATCCCAATTACTCCGACATCAAGGTCACCTGTAGTTGTGGTAACGAGTTCAACACTCGCTCGACCCTCGGTGAGGACCTCCTGATTGAAGTGTGCTCCTCGTGCCACCCGTTTTATACGGGCAAGCAGAAGATCGTCGATACCGGCGGACGTGTAGACAAGTTCCGCAAAAAATACGGTATGCCCAAGACCTGACCCGCAGACGCGGTATACGGTTTCTGATAATACGATTTTTGATCATCCCGGAACCCCGGGGGCTCTGCTATGCTCGTCTGGTTGTACATACGGATATTGAGGATAGAGGATGAGCCAGGATTCATACCGCCTGACAAGCCCTGATGGCTTGGAAATGGAGTTGCCCGTTCGCAAAGGGACCGTCGGCCCCGACGTTATCGACGTAGCGCGACTGTATCGGGAACAGAAAGTATTCACCTACGACCCGGGATTTGTCTCGACGGGAAGCTGCGAATCCGAAATTACCTATATTGATGGTGAGCAGGGCATCCTGATGTACCGGGGCTACCCGGTCGAACAGCTTGCCGCAAACTCAAATTTCATCGAAGTCTCGTACCTGCTGCTCCACGGGAATTTGCCGACTGCTGACGAACTCGCGGCGTTCGACAATACGATTCGTCGTCACACCATGCTCAACGAAGGCATGCTGAGTTTCTTCGGCGGTTTTCGCTACGACGCGCACCCGATGGCAATGCTGTCGGCTGTCGTCGGTTCAATGTCGGCCTACTATCACAATGAGATGGATGCTTCGAACCCGTTGCATCGCGACATTTTCTCACACCGCATTCTCGCCAAACTGCCGACGATTGCAGCCGCAGCTTACAAGCTGAACATCGGCCAGCCGTTCATTTATCCACGCAATGATCTCAACTTCACCGAGAATCTGTTGCACATGTTATTCGCGGTGCCCGCGGAGCCGTACGAAATCGACCCGGTTGCCGCCGAAGCGCTGGACCTGCTGTTCATCCTGCACGCAGACCACGAACAAAACTGCTCAACATCGACGGTACGCATGGCGGGCAGTTCCGGCGCCAACCCTTACTCTGCAATTGCAGCCGGCATCTCGGCGCTCTGGGGACCCGCACACGGCGGCGCCAACGAGGCCGTGCTGAACATGCTCGAAGAAATTGGCGATGTCAGCCAGATAGGCAAGTACGTCGAGAAAGCGAAAGACAAGAACGACCCGTTCCGATTGATGGGCTTCGGTCACCGCGTCTACAAGAACTTCGATCCGCGAGCGACCATCATTCGCGAGATGTGCTACAAGGTTTTGCAGAAACTCGATCGCAAGGACACACCGCTGTTCGACCTGGCACTCGAACTCGAACAGGTCGCGCTCAAAGACGACTACTTCATCGAGAAAAATCTCTACCCGAACGTCGATTTCTATTCCGGCATTATCTACCGGGCCCTCGGTATCCCGACCTCAATGTTCACCGTCATGTTCGCGATCGGCCGTTCCGTCGGCTGGACCGCGCACTGGCGAGAAATGATCGCGGACCCGCACGGCAAGATCGCACGTCCAAGACAGCTCTACACCGGCCCGGCGGCAAGAGACTACGTCAAAATCGAAAAACGATAAGCAGAACGGCAGATACTCGGGCGCGTAATTTCGCCGCGCCCGGGAAACTGTTTATCGGAATGGCTCCCTTCGGTCCGCTTTATTTCCTTTAAACAGTTTCCCGGACGCGGCTTACTTATACGTGTTCGAGTAGCTGTTGTACGGCGTTGGTGTCTACTCGTTTCATCGGCTTTCCGTCAATCGGACTCATCGGCGCCTGCCGAATCCCGTCGATCGGGAAGACGGTGACCTGGATCGTCGTATTGCTGTGATGAAACTCAAAGCCCGAGTAAAGCTCAATCTGACCGCGACGACTTTTGAGCCGGCGCTCGTACGGCCGGTAATTGATTCCGATTTCGGCCAGCTCCATCGCAACCGTTTCTGCGCTGTCTGCAAAAACGTGCAGGTTCACAGCAGAGTTCTCGTCCGCCGTGCCGACGAGGACCGGGCCGACCAGTCGCGGCGAATGCGCGGACAAGAGTTCCATGGCAGAGAGAGCCGCGACTCGCATCAGGCGTAAATGATCTTCGTGGGATTCGCCACCAAAAATCTGCAGATGCTCGGCAACAGCGGCCTCGATTTCCGGATTACCGGGAAGGGAGCCGCGATTGTTCATGCCCAGGCGGTCCGCGGCCTTCTGTTTGGCGATGCGGTAGTCGCGAACGCCATGGTTGACGATAATGCGCGCGGCTTCCTGAGCCACGATCCGTCGCTCACGTTCTGATTCGCTGCTGCGTTTTCTTTTCATTGTTCCTAGAAGATGGGTTCGCTGTCTTCTTCGTCTTCTTCATCACCGAGTGGACGATTCGAATCGATGCCGGCCGCGTTGTTGAATGGATCGGCAATTTCCTCGAGTCGTTCGCAATCCGGGACGTTGCCGGCCCGAAACACCTCGAACATCGTGTTCGTCTGGCCTGCCCGGGCGGGGCAGCCGGTTTCCCTGTCTATTTTGACCGTGACGATACCTTCAGGCATCGGCATTTGGTGTTCGGGTGCACCCGCCAGTGCGATGCGCATGAAGTCGACCCAGATTGGCAGTGCGGTGCGCGAGCCTTCCTCACGCGGCCCCAGCGGCAGATCGTCGTCATAGCCGACCCAGACAACTGCCGCGATGTCGGCGTTGAATCCGCCGAACCAGGCGTCGCGACGATCATTCGAGGTACCGGTCTTACCGGAGAGGTCGCGGCGGCCGAGTTCGCGTCCCGCTCTTGCGCCGGTGCCACGCACAACCACATCGCGCATCATGTCCTGGATCAGGAACGCGTTCTGCGGCGTTATTGCCTGAGGTGCAAGGTTTACGTCCTTGAAAAGCTCGGGCGCTGCTGTCGCGTCCGGCCGGTAAGTTTCAACAACCGCCGCCATTTGTTCCAGCAAGAACTCGGTGTCTTCGGGTTCCTCGGAATCGGTATCCTGCACCATAGCGGCCGTCGCGTCCGGTTCGCACTCGTCGCAGGCAACGGCAGGCGTCGCACGGAACAGGGGTTCACCAGTCGAATCAAAAATCGAGTCGATGATGTAGGGCTTAATCGCCCGACCGCCATTCGCCAGGATCGCGTAAGCCTGCGCCATATCCAGCGGTGATGCCTGGCCGCCACCGAGGGCGAGCGAGCCGTTTCGAATCAGGGTTGCGTCGCTGAAGCCGAATTTTTCGAGATGACGGACCGCGTTGCCAACGCCGGTTTCAAACAACAGCAAACGCACCGAGACCAGGTTCATCGACTTGACGAGCGCCTCGCGCATGCGAGTCGGACCGTAGAATCGACCGCTGTAGTTGATGGGACGCCAGATCGCTTCGAGTTCCGACGAACTGATGACGACCGGTGCGTCGAGAACCACGGTTGCCGGCGTATTTCCGTGTTCGAGCGCAGCGGAATAAATAAAGGGTTTGAATGCCGAGCCGGGCTGCCGGTAGGCCTGACGCGCCCGGTTGAATTTGCTGACTGTGTAATCGAAGCCGCCGGTCAGCGCCGTCACTGCACCGTCGTAAGGGTCTATGGAGACAACGGCGGACTGCGCATCCGGCACCTGGGCCAGCGCCCAGCTGTTGTCGGCCGTCGGCATGACGTAAATCACGTCGCCGACCGCCACGACTTCGGCCGCAGTCTTTGGCGCCGGCCCGAAGCTTTCGCGGTCGATGAACGGATTGGCCCACCGCAGCCCGCGCCATGGAATCAGTGCGGTTGTCCTGTCGCGGAACAGGATTCGAGCTTCGTTGCGGTCGGTCACCTCGATAACCAGCGCGAAGGACAGGCCGCCGGGCGCATAACGATCGAGCGGCTGGAGCAGCTCCTCGGGCCACTGGTCGACCGGCAGGGCCAGTATCTCGTCGCTGAGTTCCACCTGGCCGTCCGGACCCTTGTAGCCACGCCGCCGCGTGAACTCAAGCAAGCCATTGCGAAGGGCGTAGTTGGCCGCTTCCTGCATGCGGGAATCCAGCGTCGTCACCACCTGGTAACCGGCTGTGTAGCTTTCCTCGCCGTAGCGCTCAAGCATTTGACTGCGCACCATTTCGGCTATGTATGGGGCGTTCAGTTCAATTGCGGCGCCGTGAAGCCGGGACTCCATCGGGTAGGCCATCGCCTCGTCATACTCGGCTTTACTGATATAGCCAAGGTCGCGCATGCGGCCGAGGACGTAACCGCGACGAACCCTGGCGCTGTCCGGATTGGATACCGGGTTGTAACGCGACGGTGCCGGGAGCACGCCGGCGAGTGTCGCCGCCTCGGCAATATTGATCTTGCCCAGGTCCTTGTTAAAGAATGCTTGCGCAGACGCCGCAACACCATAGGCACGCTGGCCGAAAAACATCTTGTTGAGGAACAGCGCCATGATCTGTTCCTTGGTAAATTCCTGCTCGATCTTGATGGCGAGGAACGCCTCGGTCAGCTTGCGCTTCAGGGTCTGCTCGCGTGTCAGGAAATAGTCCCGCGCAAGTTGCTGCGTCAGTGTACTGCCGCCGCCACCCGAGGCGTTGCCCGTTCGCAAAAGGCGCGAAAAAGCGCGCAGTACGCCCCGGTAGTCGATTCCCGGGTGTTCAAAGAACCGCCGGTCCTCGGCCGCGATGAAGGCCTGTACCACGTGGGGTGGGACGTCCTCATAGGTCACCGGGATGCGCTTGCGCTCACCGATTTCACTGATCAGGTAGCCGTCGCGGCTGAAAATCCTGAGTGGCACCTCGAGGCGGATGTCGCGGATAGTCTCGGCCGATTGCAGGCTGGGCTGCACATAATAATAGGCGCCAATAGCGCCGGCGACGGCCCCAATGGTGCCAATGACACCCATTACGAGCAAAACCAGCCCGGTACGGGCCAGTCTTCGTCGTCGAATGTGACGTGGTTTCGCTTTTTTTGGCGGAGGATTATGCATAGTTACGGGCGTTTTCAGCCGAACATCCCTGTTTTTGAAGGCGTTTGCTGACCTTATTAGAGGTTACCGTGGTGCTCGGCTGGTGCAAGGAATGTGGCTTTCTACGGGCAAGGGCTCGAGATGGGGCATCAGTCGGCCGATGATAGACGCCTGAACCTGAACCCTGCAATAACGAGTCTCGTGATGGGCCGACGACTGGTTCACGGAATTCGGGTAGCAAGTGGCATTACCATGGGGATATTGGGTTCGTGAACAAAGTCACGTTTTATTTAACATTTTATTGATATATAGTTAAATCGCGTTGCTAATGTCCGACCTAGAATTGACTCGCAACTTACCGACTTAGAAGGAAAAAAACGTGCTTTTTGGCAATAAATCACAGCCATTGCTGGGCCTCGACATCACGACATCGTCGGTTAAATTGATAGAGCTCTCGCAGAGTGGAAAGCGCTATCGGGTCGAGTCCTATTCAGCAGAGCCAACCCCCCCGAGTTCAGTGAATGAAAAAGCGATCGTTGACGCCAAGGCCGTCGGCGAGGCCATTCGCCGCGCGGTTAAACGCGCAGGGGCCAAGGCAACAGACGTAGCCGTCGCCATCAGTGGTGATGCGGCTATTACCAAAGTCATCCAGATGCCCTCGAGTCTTTCCGAAAGAGACCTTGAAGGGCAGGTCGAAATCCAGGCGGACCAGTACATACCGTTCCCGATGGAAGAGGTCAGCTTCGACTACGAAGTGATCGGGCCGAACGAGAAAGACCCGGAACTGATGGACGTGTTGCTCGTTGCAACACGAACCGAAAACGTCGAGCAGCGCCAGAATGCTGTCGCGGCCGCCGGTCTCCAGACGCAAATCGTGGACGTCGAGGCTTTTGCGCTTGAGAATGCCTGCCGCCTGTTGAGTCACCAGATTCCGGATGGCGGCATCGGTCAATCCGTTGCCGTGGTCGACATTGGCGCCAGCAGCACGACCTTCAGTGTGTTGCAGGACCTCAAGGTGGTCTATACCCGGGACTTTAACTTCGGCGGCCAGCAGCTGACCGAGGAAATCATGCGTACGTACGGCTTATCAATGGAAGATGCGGGACGCGCGAAGAAGCAGGGCGGCTTGCCAAGCAACTATCAACCGGAAGTACTCGAACCCTTTATTGATGACATGACACAACAGGTCAGTCGTTCGTTGCAGTTCTACCTGGCTTCAGGTGGCGGGCGTGAACAGCCTGACATGATCCTGGTTTGCGGCGGCTGCGCAAACATCCCGGGAATCGCGGACGTTATTTCGAGTCGAGTGGGAATCCCGACTGAGGTCGGCGATCCGCTTGGACAAATGAAAATTTCTTCCAAAGCCAAATCACAGGGCGTAAACAAAGATGCGACAGCACTTCTTACTGCTTGCGGTCTTGCATTGAGGAGCTTTGACTAATGCCTAGTATTAATCTACTCCCCTGGCGCGAGGCGGAACGACAAAAGCGTCAACGAGACTTCGGCATCGCAATGGGTGCGGCAGTTCTTGCGGGCATTGCCGTTGTCATGCTCACGATGCTTTTCTATTCGCAGCTTATATCGGCGCAGGAGTCGCGTAACAATCGCCTCAAGGCAGAGATCGCGATCCTTGAAGAAGATATCAAGGAAATCGACAGCCTGGAGCGTCAGAAGGAACGACTGCTCGCGCGAATGGAAATCATTGAACAATTGCAGAAGAGCCGGCCGGAAATCGTGCACCTGTTCGACGAGCTTGTGCGCCAGCTTCCCGAGGGTGTTTACCTGACAGGCATGAAGCAAACCGGATCGCGAGTCGAACTGCGAGGCATTGCACAGTCAAGTACGCGAGTCTCGGCACTGATGCGCCAGATCGATGCTTCTGTCTGGTTGTCGGACCCCGAAGTTGAACGGGTTGAAACCAAGCAGTCTGGAAGCTCCAGGCAATCGGAATTCGTCGTCTATGCGAAACAGGTTCGTTCGGACGCTGAACTGGAGGACGACGTATGAGTCTCGTAGACGAACTCCAAAGTCTTGACGTCAACGATATTGGCCGTTGGCCGCTGGCTTTCCGCGCTGCCGTCATTGTGCTTGTGTTCATCGCTGTGGTCGGCCTTGGAATCTGGTTCACGATTATCAAGGACAAACGTCCGCAACTGTTGCGCGCCGAAGCGGATCAGCTGGCTTTGCAAACCACGTTTGAGAACAAACAGCGCAAGGCTGTCAACTACGATGCCTACAAGGCGCAGTTGGCGCAGATCGAACAGTCCTTCGGAACCATGCTGCGACAACTGCCGGGCGAAACGGAAATTCCGAGCCTGATTGTCGACATTTCGCAGACGGGTCTTGCGGCTGGACTCCAGGAGAAGCTCTTCGTACCGCAAGCTGAAATTCCAAAGGAATTCTACGCGGAAAAGCCAATCCAGATTCGCCTCACCGGCAGCTATCATGAGATCGGTAATTTCGTCAGCGGTATCGCTGCATTGCCGCGAATCGTAACGCTGCACAATATTACGATTACGCCGGAAACGACCGACGCCTACGACGTGCTGAGCATGGAGGTGACCGCTCAGACCTACCGTTATCTCGATGAGGAGGCCAACTAATGAGCACTTCTCAATCACTCAGAAACGGATTGTTGCTGGCGCTGCTCGGGCTTGGCCTTTCGGCCTGCGGTGGTGGCGGTGACGACCTCGACAAATACATCAACGAAGTCAAGGCGCGCCCTGGCGGTCGCATTGAACCGTTGCCGGAAATTACGCCTTACGAAGTCTTCAGTTATGTTGCGGACGTTCAGGGCCTGCGCTCACCATTTCGACCCGATACGCCCCAGGCCGGCGGCAAGGGCGGTGGCCCGAGGCCGGACGTTGAGCGCAGTCGCGAATACCTTGAGAGCTTTCCGCTCGATACCCTGAGTATGGTGGGCACGCTGCACATTGGCGAGACGATGTACGGCCTGGTACAAACTTCAGACGGTCTGATTCACCGTGTCACTCCCGGCAACTACATGGGCCAGAATGACGGACGAATTACGGAAATTTCTGAATCGGAAATCGGCTTGGTAGAGATTATTTCTGATGGTATTGGCGGCTATATCGAAAGAGACGCCGCGGTTGGTCTTTCAGACTGACACCTGCATGGAACTGGGAGTTATAGGAATGATGTTCAAATTCAAACCGACAGCCGGACGCCGTAATCCGACGTTAAAAATGGCTGTACTGGCACAAGCGGCGCTGCTGCTTTTCTGGGGCGCGGCTGCTAGCGCACAGGAAGGTAACCGGCTGCAGGATATTCAGGTTCAAAGTCTGCCCGGCCAGCGCGTCGAGCTGAAGCTCATCATGAGCGACACGGCACCTGAGCCGCTTGCCTTTACCATTGAAAATCCGGCGCGCATTGCGCTCGATTTGCCCGATACGGCATTGGGCCTGAGCTCGCGTCGTCGCGACGTTAACTTAGGGCCACTGAACACGGTGCTGACCGCCGAGGCCAACGGCCGAACACGTGTCGTCCTGAATCTTGGTTCCATGGTTCAGTACCAGACGATGCGCAGCGGCAACACGGTAACCGTAATTCTAGGTGACGGAGATGACTACAGCGCTGGTTCCACCCAGTTCGCCAGCGCCGCAGCCACAAGCAACCGTTCCTATGCGGCACCGGGTGTCCGATCGATTTCAAGCGTCGACTTCCGTCGCACGCGTGATGGTGGTGGCCGGGTTGTTGTCAACCTGACTGACCCATCCACGCCGGTTGATATTCGCCAGGAAGGTGGGCGTGTCGTTGCAGTATTCAAAGACACCAGTCTGCCGGCTGAATTGATGCGCCGTCTGGATGTAATGGACTTCGCTACACCGGTGACAACAGTTGATACATTGCGCACCAATCTTGATACGCGCATCGTAATTTCTGCCGACGGCAAGTACGAGCAACTCGCTTACCAGTCCGACAACGAATTCACGATTGAAATCAATCCCGCGCCGGAAACAACGGACGCAGAGTCCAGCCTGTTCTCGGCAACCAAGGAATACGAAGGCCAGCGCCTGACGCTGAACTTCCAGGACATCGAGACACGCGCGGTTCTGCAGTTGCTTGCTGAAACTTCAGGCAAGAACATCGTGGTATCCGACACGGTTCAGGGCAACGTGACACTGCGTCTGCGCAACGTTCCCTGGGACCAGGCACTGGACATTGTGATGACAACGAAGGGCCTGGACATGCGCCAGAACGGCAATGTCATCATGGTTGCACCGGCTGAAGAAATTGCGGCCCGCGAAACCGCGGATCTTGAGGCACAGCTGGCTATCCGCGAGCTTGAGCCGACCTATTCCGAGTTTTTGCAGGTGAATTATGCGAAGGCATCGGACCTGGCTACGCTGATCACCGGTGGTGCAGGCAACAAGAGCATGCTGTCGGAACGCGGCAGCCTGGGTGTTGACGAGCGTACTAACACGCTGCTCGTGCAAGATACCGCAGAGCGCCTGCAGATCGTCCGTCGCATGGTTCGAACGCTCGACGTGCCAATCAAGCAGGTCTTGATCGAGTCGCGCATTGTTGTCGTTAACGATGACTTCAGCCGTGACCTTGGTGTCCGACTGGGCGTTACAACCAACAATATCGGCCCTCGCGACCTGCTCGTGACATCCGGTACCGGAACTGGCGCCAACAACTTCGCGGATTCGATTGCTGAAGCATTCAACGATCCGACCGGAGGGACGCCGATCGAATTCCCGGCGCAGAACGAGCGCTACAATGTCAACGTTCCGATTGCAGACGCAGCCGGCCGATTCTCTCTGGCGCTCATCAAGAGCGACATTCTGGTCGACCTGGAGTTGTCCGCGCTGGAAGCTGAAGGACGTGGCGAAATCGTGTCGACACCGCGCGTAATTACGGCGAATCAGAGCGAAGCGACGATCAAGCAGGGTGTGGAGATTCCGTACCAGCAATCGGCGTCCTCGGGTGCCACGACCATTCAGTTCAAGGAAGCGGTTCTTGAGCTGGTCGTAACGCCTCAAATTACGCCGGACAACAACATCATTATGGATCTTCGCGTCAGCAAGGATAACGTTGGCGAGATCATCTCGACCGGCGGCTTCGGCGGAACGGTGCCGAGTATCGATACTCGATCCGTCGAAACCCAGGTGCTTGTCGCCGACGGCCAAACGGTTGTTCTCGGCGGTATCTACGAGACAGAGCGTCGCGAGACCATCAACAAGGTGCCGTTCCTCGGTGATATCCCCGTTGTTGGCGCGATGTTCCGCAGCAAGCAACGGCTCGACAACAAGGCCGAGTTGCTGATCTTCGTGACACCGCGCATCCTTGAGGAAGGCGCAAGCGTTTACTAGGCGGTCAACCCTCAAATAAACTGCAAAGCCAACCTTCGGGTTGGCTTTCTTTTATCAGGCAACTTCATTCATGAGGCATCCAAGGAACATTTTTCTTGTCGGACCCATGGGTGCGGGAAAATCGGCGGTCGGACGCTACCTGGCCCGCTCCCTGCACCTCGCGTTTGTTGACAGCGATGATGAAATCGAATCGCGTACCGGTGTGGACATTCCCTTTATTTTCGAGAAAGAGGGGGAACCGGGTTTCCGCAAACGCGAAGCGGTCGTCATTGACGACCTCAGCAAGATGGATGGCGTCGTGCTGGCGACCGGCGGCGGTGCGATCCTGGATCCGGACAGCCGCAGCCGGCTGGGTGGCCGTGGTTTCGTCGTTTACCTGTTTACCAGCGTTGATCAACAGGTCACAAGGACAGAGCGCGGGCGTGAACGTCCGCTGCTTGGAAATGGCGATCCGCGAAAGACTCTGACGGCATTGCTGGAAATCCGAGACCCGCTGTACCGTGAAATCGCCGATATCGTTGTCGAAACCGACGGGCGCAAGGTGAAGTCAGTCGCCAACGAAATTATCGAACAGGTGTCCTGATCTCTGCTGCATTGATGTAGTCTTCCGTCATGACCACGCACGCCAGTCTCACCGTCAATCTCAATGACCGCAGCTACCCGATTATCATCGGCAGCGGGCTGCTCGGTGGGGGCTACGACCTGGCCGCGACCATCCACGGGCCCGATTGCCTCGTCGTGAGCAACACCACAGTTGCACCGCTTTACCTGGACAAACTCAAGGCCAATCTGGGCGACAAACAGGTCGGCAGCATCGAGCTTCCCGATGGAGAAGCGCACAAAACCATCGTGACCTTGCAAACGATACTGGACCGTCTGGCTGAGAGTGGGGCCGGTCGCGACACGACGGTCATCGCACTGGGCGGCGGCGTTGTCGGCGATATCGCCGGATTTGCTGCGGCCTGCTATATGCGCGGCGTCGCTTTTATCCAGGTTCCGACCACGCTGCTGGCCCAGGTCGATTCGTCAGTTGGCGGAAAAACCGGGGTGAACCACCCGCGCGGCAAGAATCTTGTCGGTGCGTTTCACCAGCCCAAAGCGGTCCTGATCGATACCGGTACGCTGGCGACACTGCCGGAGAGGGAGCTGAAGGCCGGACTGGCAGAAGTTATCAAGCACGGCGCCATATGCGACATCGAGTTTTTTGCGTGGCTCGAGGAGCACATGCAGGCCTTATTGCAAAAAGACCCGGCTGCACTGGCTCATGCCATTCAGCGGTCCTGTGAAATCAAGGCGGCCGTTGTCGCCGAGGATGAGCACGAGGCCGGGCGGCGCGCAATCCTGAATTTCGGGCACACCTTCGGCCACGCGATCGAGCGCTGCGAGGGCTATGGCGCATGGCTGCATGGCGAGGCCGTCGCTGCCGGCATGATAATGGCGGCGCGCTTGAGCGGCATTAAGGACGCTGATGTTGAAAGACTGCGGGCGCTGATCGCGCAAGCGGGTTTGCCGACGGCACCACCTTCGATCTCCCCCGGTGCCTGGATGGAGGCGATGGGCATGGACAAAAAAGTCCAGCAGGGAAAGCTTCGGTTTGTGCTGCTGCGTGAACTCGGCGATGCTCATGTCGGCACTGCCTACGAAAGCGAGCGCTTGCAGCAGATTGTCGGCGCCAGATCCTGATGGACGCCGTGCTGGCATCCTACGCAGCGCAGGAATCACTCAGTCGTGGCCGGCGGTACAAGGAACCGCCCTCAGTGTATCGCGGTGAGTACCAGCGTGATCGCGACCGCATTATTCATTCAACGGCGTTTCGCCGGCTCATGTACAAGACCCAGGTATTCGTCAATCACGAAGGTGACTTGTATCGAACGCGACTGACACACTCCCTCGAGGTCGCGCAGATAGGCCGAACCGTCGCGGTTGCGCTGCAATTAAACGAAGCGCTGACAGAGGCGATCTGCCTGGCACACGATCTTGGTCATACGCCGTTCGGGCACGCCGGACAGGACACGCTGAACGCCTGCATGCGTGACTACGGTGGGTTCGAGCACAATCTGCAGTCGCTCCGCGTTGTGGACGTACTCGAAGCCAAGTACGCCGATTTTCCGGGCCTGAATCTTATGTTCGAGACGCGCGAAGGCATCCTGAAACACTGCTCGAAGCGCCATGCCCGGGAACTTGGCGATGTGGGTGAACGATTTCTGCTGCGCAAGCAGCCCGGCCTCGAGGCGCAGCTTGCGAACATTGCCGATGCCATCGCCTACAACAATCACGATGTCGACGACGGCTACCGTGCGGGACTTTTGAGCCTAGACCAGCTCCGGCAGCAACCCCTGTTCGGCGATCGCCTGGCCAAGGTCCAGAAGCGCTACCCCGATCTCGACGACCGGCGGCTGATCTATGAGGTAATCCGCCGCATGATCGGCTCCGTCGTTAGCGACCTGATCGAGGAAACACGCCGCCGGCTCCTGGCCGCGGAGCCGCAATCCATAGACGACGTCCGTGATGCGGGCGCGCCGCTGGTCTCCATGTCGGATGCGATGTACGAACAGCACACCGCGCTCAAGAAATTCCTGTACGAGAGTCTGTACAGCCACGAGAAAAAACTCGCGATGACGGAGGAGGTACAGGGGATCGTAAAAGACCTGTTTACCGCGTACATAAGCGATGCGAGGCAGATGCCAGACGAGTTTGCCGAGGCGGCCGAGAACGCTGCGGGTGCCGAGCGCGCCCGCGTTGTGGCAGACTTCATCGCCGGAATGACCGATCGCTACGCGATTTCGGCCCACGAAGCCCTAGGCTGACAAGGACACTCAGTGAAACACAAGGATATTCCCAATAAAGATCGCCTGATCTTCGCCATGGACGTGCCCGACTGCGGACGCGCGCGACAGTTGGCGAACGAGCTGGGCGACGCCATCAGCTTCTACAAGATCGGCCTCGAGCTGATGATGAGCGGCGAGTACTTCGAGTTGCTCGACTGGATGCTCGAACGGGACAAGAAGGTATTCTGCGACCTGAAGTTTTTCGACATACCCGCAACGGTTGGCTCGGCGGTCCAACAACTGAAAGACCGCGGCGCCAGTTTCGTCACGGTGCACGGCAATCGCTCGATCATGGAAGCGGCCGCCGAAAACAAGGGCGACACGTTGAAGGTCCTGGGCGTGACGGCACTGACCAGCCTCGATCGCGGCGACCTCGATGACCTGGGCTTTGCCTGCGACCTTGAAGCATTGGTGCTATCACGAGCGAAACAGGCACTGGCGGCCGGTTGCGACGGCGTTATTTCGTCCGGTCTCGAGGTTCCGAAGCTCCGGGAGCACGTCGACAACAAGCTGCTCGTTATCTCGCCAGGAATCCGGCCGGTCGACAACAAGCCCATGGGCGACCAGAAACGCGTTGTGACGGTGGAAACGGCATTTTCGAATGGCGCTGACTACATTGTTGTCGGTCGACCAATTCGCGATGCAGAAAGCCCGCGTGCTGCAGCAGAAGCCATGCAGGCGTCAATCGAAGCACAGGTCGGAAGCTGATGTCTGAACTCAAAAATGATGTCCTGTTGCGCGCGCTGATGCGCGAGCCGGTCAACCGCACCCCGGTCTGGATCATGCGCCAGGCCGGCCGCTATCTTCCCGAGTATCGTGAATTGAGAGCCCAGGCGGGCGATTTCATGAGCCTCTGCCAGAATCCCGAGCTGGCCTGCGAAGTTACCGTGCAGCCTTTGCGCCGCTTCAAACTGGACGCCGCCATCCTGTTCTCGGATATCCTGACGATCCCCGATGCCATGGGCCTGGGCTTGTATTTCGTCAGCGGCGAGGGCCCGAAATTCGAGCGCCCGGTTCAGGACGCAAGAGCGATCAAGGCGCTTAAAGTGCCGAACGTCGAGAAAAAGCTCGATTACGTCTTCAAAACGGTCGGCAGGGTCCGAAAAGAGCTCAACGGTGATGTCCCGCTGATCGGCTTCGCCGGCAGTCCGTTTACCGTCGGCACCTACATGGTCGAGGGCGGTTCAAGCCGCACATTTCCAACCATCAAGGGCATAGCCGCCGAATCCCCGGAAGTCCTCGACTTGCTAATGGACAAAATTGCCGAGGCCACCATCGAGTACCTGAACGCGCAAATCGATGCCGGTGCGCAGGCCGTCCAGATATTCGACACCTGGGGCGCAGCCCTCGAAGCCGACCAGTTCCGGCGCTTCTCAATGGCCAGCATGCAAAAAATCATCGACGGACTGACCCGAACGCATGACGGCCGCCAGGTCCCGGTCATCGTCTTCACCAAGGGCGCCGGACCCTTGCTCAAAGACCTCGCCGAAACCGGCTGCGACGCACTGGGCGTCGACTGGACAACCGACCTCGCCACCGCACGGCAATACGTTTCCGACAAGGTCGCATTACAGGGCAACCTGGATCCGGCAACCTTGCGGGAGAGTCCGGAGGTCATCCGGCAGGGCGTGGCGGATACGCTGGCCAGCTACGGAGACGGGCCGGGACACGTCTTCAATCTCGGTCACGGAATCACGCCGGACATCAAGCCAGAACACCTGGGCGCATTGGTCGACGCCGTCCACGAGCTAAGCCCGCAATACCACGATCAGTAAATCGCATAATCGTCTGCGACGATGCAGCGAAGCGTTCCGGAAAGTGTTTAAAGGAAATAAAGCGCAGCGCAGCGAGCCATTCCGATAAACACTTTCCGGAACGATTCGCGGGCCGTTACGTACAAAGCGTCGCACGAATCCCGGGTCGACCGGAAAACTGTTTCTAGGAATGGCTCCCTTCGGTCCGCTTTATTTCCTTGAAACAGTTTTCCGATCGCCCCTTTGTTGGTCGCGGGGTTTTGTTTATAGAAGTTCGATTTCGAGTATTTGGCATTGTTGGACGACGTTGGCGTTTTCACCGCCGTGGGTGATGGCATCTGCCCAGACGACTTGTCCGAACTTGAACTCTTCCATGTGCCGGTTTCCGTTGCCGTCATCCTCAAGCCAGCCGCAGGTCTGCAGGTAAACCAGCAGTCGATCCGGGTGGGCATGCAGTGGTTGGTTCTCGCCGTTTCGGACGGTTTGTTTCAGAACACGTACGCGTTCGTTCTCAAACTCGAGTGAAAAGATGTGCGGTGCGACGCGCAGCGGGTCGAGTGGTTTGGGGACGGCGGCAGCGACGACGGCGGCGAGCAGCAGGAGAGGTACGAATGCCAGCAGTTTTGAGCCGGGACTATTCACGCAGAGCCCTCCGGAGGATTTTGCCGACGTTGGTTTTCGGCAGTTCGTCGCGGAATTCGATGATGCGTGGTCGTTTGTAGCCGGTGAGGTTTTCCTTGCAGTAGTCGAGGATGTCCTGTTCTTTCAGGTTCGGGTCCTTGCGCACGACGAAGACCTTGACGATTTCACCGGAACGCTCGTCGGGCAGGCCGATGGCGGCGGCTTCCAGGACGCCGGGCATTTCTACGATGACGTTTTCGATTTCGTTCGGATAGACGTTGAACCCGGAGACAAGGATCATGTCTTTTTTGCGGTCTTCGATGAAGGTGTAGCCGTTCTCATCCATGCGTCCGACATCGCCGGTTCGCAGCCAGCCGCCGGGAAGCATGGTTTCGGCGGTTTCGGCCGGGCGTTGCCAGTAACCTTCCATGACCTGCGGGCCGCGGATGCAGATCTCGCCGATTTCCCCGATGGGCAATGGGTTGCCGTCGTCGCCGGCGATCATGACATCGGTCGAGGGGACCGGGAGGCCAATGGTTCCAGTGAATTCACTGTCGATTCGGCAGACGATCGCGACCGGTGAGGTCTCGGTCAGGCCGTAGCCCTGCAAGATGGTGGTGCCTGTCTTTTCCTTCCATTCCTTTGCAATTGCGGGTTGCACTGCCATGCCGCCGCCGACGCAGACCCGCAGGTGGCTGAAGTCTATTCTGGAGAAACTTGGTGTATCCATCAGGGCGGCAAACAGCGTGTTCACACCCGTGAACATGTTGAACTTGTGCTTCGCGATTTCTTTGGCGAAGCCCTCAAAGTCTCGCGGGTTTGTAATGAGGATGTTTTCACCGCCTTGTGCCATGACGGTCAGGCAATTCCCCTGCAGCGAAAAAATGTGATAGAGCGGCAGGGCGGTGATCGCGACGACCGGTAACACACCCTCGTAAGCGTCGGCCTGCCAGGTCATCGACTGCTGAACGTTGTACACCATGTTGCGGTGGCTCAGCATCGCGCCTTTGGACGCGCCGGTTGTGCCGCCGGTGTACTGCAGAAAGGCGATATCGGCGTAGCCGATCTCAACCTCGTCGAGCACCTGGTCGGCTCCTGCGCTGAGCGCTTGCCGAAAGCTGAATTTACCCGGCAGGTTGAACGACGGAACCGCTCGCTTGATGTAGCGCAGCGCGAAATTGACCAGGGTGCTCTTCGGGAAACTCAGCAGATCGCCCACGCCGGTGGTAACAACATGTTGCACGTCCGTTTCGGCGATAACGTCTTCGAGAACGTGCGCAAAGTTCTCAAGAATGATGATGCACTTGGCGCCGGAGTCCTTGAGCTGGTGTTTGAGTTCACGGGCGGTATACAGCGGGTTGACGTTGACGACGACCAGCCCCGCCCGAAAAATGCCGCAAAGCGCTACCGGGTATTGAAGGACGTTCGGCATCATGATCGCCACGCGTTCACCGCGTGTCAGCTTGAGCTTCTTTTGCAGAAAACAGGCGAACTGCAGCGACAGCCGGTCAAGATCGGCGTAGCTCAGCGTCGTTCCCATGTTGGTGTAGGCATTGTTGTCCGGGTAGGCCTCGAACGCCTGTTCACACAGTTCACGAACCGAACGAAACGGTGGTGTCGGAACCACTGCGGGCATGCCCGGCGGGTAGGACTTGAGCCAGATTTTCTCCAAAATAATCCCCTTTTAGTGCTTTGCGCCCCGGATCAGTTATCCAGTGTAGCGCTTATGATTGGCCAGGCGTTATCGAGCAGTATCGGTTGCGCCGTCGCATTGGGGTGAATGCGATCGCTCTGCAACAGCTCGTCATTCAATGCGATGCCGTCCATAAAGAATTCGATCCACTGGATGTCCATCTCGTCGGAGACTTCGCGGAACACGTCTTCGAACGCTTTCGAATAACGTGCTCCGTAGTTTATCGGAATCCGGATGCCCAGCAGCACGACAGCCGCACCCGATGCCTTGGCGCGGCTGATAATGGTGGTCAGGTTCGCTTTCATTCGCGCGGGCGGAAACCCGCGCAGCCCGTCATTGGCACCGAGTTCCAGGATCAGGAGCTCCGGTGCGAAGGTATCAAGGGCCTCGTCAATCCGCGTGACGCCCCCCTCGGTTGTCTCTCCACTGATACTGGCGTTGACGACCCGATGTTCGTACCCTTGTTCTTCAAGTCGGGCCTGCAACAATGCGGTCCAGGACTGGTCAACTTCAATACCGTAACCGGCACTGAGGCTGTCGCCAAAGACGAGCACTGTCGGTACATCGGTAGCCTCCGCGCCAGCGGCCAGCAAGAGCAACAGAAGGGAAGCTATTTTTCGCATGTCGAATCAGTCATCAAAAGCAGGCAGTGTCCTAGAGGCGCATAAGCTCAGCAAACAGGTTAGCAGTCCGGAAGGGACTCTGACCATTCTTTCGGACGTCAGTTTCAGTATTGCAGCCGGCGAGTCGGTGGCGGTCGTCGGGCCCTCCGGCGCCGGAAAATCGACATTGCTGGCACTGCTGGCGGGCCTGGACCTGCCGAGCACCGGGCATGTCGTACTGAACGGGTCAAATCTGTCGACACTGAGCGAAGACGGTCGTGCAAGCTTGCGGGCAGAGAGCGTCGGCTTCGTGTTTCAGTCGTTTCACCTGGTGCCGTCATTGAATGCGCTGGAGAATGTCATGTTGCCGCTCGAGCTCGCCGGCCAGCCCAATGCACGAACGGCAGCCCGTGAAATCATTGAGAAAGTTGGCCTCGGCGAACGCTGGAGCCACTATCCGTCGCAATTGTCCGGCGGCGAAAAGCAGCGCGTTGCGATTGCCCGGGCATTTGCAACCGAGCCGGCTGTCCTGTTTGCCGACGAGCCTACCGGGAATCTCGACAGCCGAACCGGCGCCAATATCATGGAGCTGATGTTCGAGCTCAACCGCGACTCCTCGACGACGCTGGTGCTTGTTACCCATGACCAGGTGCTTGCGGAACGCTGCGACCGGATACTTTCCCTGGATGTTGGCAAGCTGGTCAGTGATACCAGGGCGGCCGCGTGAAGGCACTCGTCTTTGCATTACGGAGCTTTGGCCGGGAATTACGTTCGGGCGAAGTGCTCGTGCTGCTCGCTGCGGTTGGTCTCGCCGTAGCAGCGCTCACTGCTGTCGGCTTCCTGACAGATCGTATCGGCAAGGCCGTCGCGCGGCAGGCCAACGAGGTGCTCGCAGCGGATCTCAGGTTGCGATCACAGGAACCGGTGCCCCAGGAATGGCGTGATCTCGCGAAAGATTATGATCTCGAAACGGCTGACACGCTCTCGTTTCCGTCAGTGGTGTTCAAGGATGACGACAGTGCGCTCGCGACGATCAAGGTTGTCAGTGACCAGTACCCTCTGCGCGGAAAGGTAAGAGTCGCGGACGCGCTGTTTGGTGAACAGCGGGCTGTGGATGGTATTCCGGCAACAGGTGAGGTTTGGGCCGATGGGGCCTTGCTGGCTCGTGTCGGTGCAGACGTCGGCGATACCCTGTTCGTCGGCGAGCTCGGGGTTCGCGTTGCGGCGGTGCTGACCTATCGCCCCGACCAGTCCATTGGATTCGCTTCACTGGCACCGTCGTTGATTATGAATATTGCCGATGTGTCCCAAACCGGTCTGATCGGTGAAGGCAGTCGCGTTGCCTACGCCCTGCTTGTCGCTGGCGACGAACAGGATGTCGCCGATTTCAATGAGGCGATCGAGGACAGGCTTCCTGACGAAATCCGTGTTCGCAGCCAGGAAGAAAGCAGCGAACGCGCCTACAGTGCTGCCGATCGCGCGCAACGCTTTCTGTCGCTCACGGCCGTGATCAGTTTGCTGCTCAGCGCGGTTGCTGTCGCCATGTCGGCAAGGCGATTCGCACATCGCCGTATGGATACCGTAGCGCTGATGAAAAGTCTCGGTGCAACGCAAGGCTTCGTTATTTCGGTTGCACTGGTGCAATTGCTTTTGCTCGGTGCGCTCGGCGTCGTAGGCGGTAGCTTTATCGGGTTTGCGGCAGAGGAATTGTTATCGCGTATCCTGATTGACCTGTTACAGCAAGGCGAGTTACCCGGTGTCGGCTTGCGCCCCGTCATTCTTGCCTGCAGCAGCGCGATGGTTTTGCTGCTCGGCTTCGCGTTGCCGTCGCTGATACAGCTTCGCAACACGCCGCCGCTGAGGGTCCTGCGGCACGACGCGATGCCGCCGGCGCCGTCACGATTGTTCGTTGCCGGATTGTCACTGGCTGCCGTTGCGGCCCTGTTGTACCGGTCCGTTGGCGACCCGGTAATGCTGTTAATCCTGATTGGCGGAATCATCGTCATCGCCGGGCTTTTGTACTTGCTCGGCAGGGCAATGGTTTCGGTCATCGGTCGCGCCCGCTCCGGCGTGGGCGTTGCGTGGCGTTACGGTCTTGCCAATATCGCGCGACGGGGTCGCGACAGTGCCGTGCAGGTCGTAGCATTCGGGCTGGGTATCACCGTGTTGTTGTTGCTCACGCTGGTCAGGACCGACCTGCTCGAGGGATGGCGCAGTACGCTCGCCGATGATGCACCGAATCACTTTCTCATCAATATTCAGCCACATGAGCTTGAGGCGGTCAGAGCGCGGTTTGAAGCGAGTGACATCGACGCGCCGGTTTTCACGCCATTGGTTCGAGCAAGAATGTCGACCATCAACGATGAGTCGGTCAAGGATCGCGAGTATCCGAATGAGGACGGCAAGTGGCTTGCAAATCGCGAGGCTAACCTGTCCTGGGCGGCCGAGCTGAGCTCGAGCAATGAGCTGCTTGAGGGTGAATGGTGGCCGGCGGATTACGCGGGGCCGCCACTCGCCTCCATCGAAACGGAGGCGGCCGAAAATGCCGGGCTGAAGATTGGTGACCGGCTGAAATTCGTCATCGCGGGACGTGAAGTCGAAGCGGAAATAAGAAGCACGCGTAAGGTCAACTGGGATTCGTTCCAGCCGAATTTCTTTATCGTGTTGTCGCCGGGTGCGCTGGACGGAATGCCGACGACCTATATTTCAAGTATGCGCGTTGCAGACGACAAGCAGGCGCTTCTTGTCGACCTGATGCGAGCGCATCCCAGTATCTCTGTTATTGATCTCGGCGCGATTCTGGAACAGGTTCGCGGCATCATCGAAAAGGCGAGTCTCGCTGTTCAGGCCGTGTTCGTATTCACGCTTGCGGCAGGCATTGCCGTGCTGTTCGCCGCAGTGCAGTCGACGATTGATGAGCGTCGCTTCGAGAGTGCAATGCTGCGCGCCCTCGGCGCAAAAAAACGGACGGTTTTTGCAGGCGTCATGGCCGAGTTCGCCGCACTGGGTACCGCGGCGGGCATTCTTGCTTCAGCCGGCGCATCGGTACTGGCGTACCTGATCGCGACGCGATTGTTCGAGTTGCCGTATGAATTCAGCCCAATGCTCTGGCTTGCAGGCGTCTCGGGCGGCGTGTTCGTGGTTTGCATCAGTGGCTATTTCGCCGCTCGCAGCGCGGTGAACTCACGGCCAGCCGATGTTCTGAGGAAGGTCAACACCTGATGGAGCACAAGCTATCCTGCGGCTTTGTGGTGTTACGCAGGACGGACGGCGACTGGAAGACGCTGATGCTTCGGGCCTATCATCACTGGGACTTCCCGAAGGGTATTCGCGAAGCGGGCGAGGAACCGATGCAGGCGGCGTTCCGTGAGGTCCACGAGGAAACCGGGATTGATGATCTCGCCACCGAGTGGGCGGACCGCTTTTTCGAGACCGGGCCCTATAGCAAGGGCAAGGTTGCGCGTTACTACCTGGGCCGAACCGAAAAAGCCGAAGTGGTTATGGGACTGTCGCCGGAAACGGGCCAGCCGGAGCATCATGAGTGGCGCTGGGTTTCATTCGATGAGGCCTACGATCTCGGCTCGCCACGAGTCCGGCAGATCGTGCAGTGGGCAAGGCAGATTGTCGGGGGCTGACGGCGTTTAAATGACGCGATTGCGGCGTTCACCCGCCAGGAAGGCAGCCACGTTCGCGACCAGTTCGTCGATCGCAGTCTGGCGTGCGTCGTTTGTAGCCCAGGCGATATGCGGGGTGATGAGCAGGTTCGAACCCGCGTAATCGAGCAGGGGGTTCCCACCCACCGGCGGTTCTTGCGGCAGCACATCAATCGCGGCACCCGCGATGGCACCCGTTTCCAACGCCCTGGCAAGCGCCGCCGAATCAATCAGCCCGCCGCGCGCCGAGTTGATCAGGATTGCGTCCGATTTCATTTTCTGAAACTCACGGGCGCCGAACAGGTTCGTCGTTTCCGGCGTCAACGGGCAATGCAGCGATACTGCATCCGACCGCTCGAGTACTTCCTCGAAGGCTACGCGATCAGCTTCGATGCTGGTTGCCCCCGGTCGTGCGGAAACAAGGATGTTCATACCAAACGCTTTCGCGATCCTGGCGACACCTTTTCCAAGCGCACCGTAGCCGACAATCCCGAGCGTCATGCTGCTCAACTCGCGAATTGGATACGTCAGCAGGCAGAAGTCTTTGGATTCCTGCCAAGCACCTCGTTTGACGGCGGCGTCGTAGCGCGGCAGGTTGTGTGCAAGGCTTAGCAGGCAGCCAAACACGTGTTCGGCGACGGACGTGGTGCAATAATTGCGTATATTGCAAACCGCTACACCGTGTTCGCGCGCCGCATCAAGATTCACGTTATCCGTTCCCGTGGCAGTAAGCCCGATCAGGCGCAGCGACGGATTGCGGCTCAGCAGCTCGCCGGAGAATCGTGCCTTGTTTGTCAAAACGATACCGGCGCCGGTGATACGCTGCTCGAGCTCATCGCTTCGCGTGCTGTCGAAAATTTCGAGCTCGGGCAAGAGCGCACGCATGGCGCTGACGTCGAGACCGGGTCCCATCGTGGCGAAGTCGAGAAATACAGCTTTCATATGGATATTCGCGGCGCGGTAGAGCAGAGTACCGGACGATGAACGATCAATTCTGGAAACGCAAATCGCTTTCGCAGATGAGCGCCGCGGAGTGGGAGTCGCTTTGCGATGGTTGCGCGCTATGTTGCATGCACAAGCTTGAAGACGAAGAAACCGGCGAGGTTTTCTACACGGATCTTGCCTGCAGGCTGCTTGATCTCGATACCTGCCGCTGCACGGATTACGCTCATCGCGCAAAGCAGGTTGCAGACTGCCTCACGCTGACGATCGATGAGCCGGAGGCATTCAGCTGGCTGCCGACGACCTGTGCCTATCGCCTGATTGCAAATGGCGATGATCTGGCTCCCTGGCATCCGCTAGTATCGGGTCGTGCGGAAAGCGTGCATGAAGCTGACATTTCGGTGCGCGGCCGCGCCGTTTCCGAACGCGACACGGATGAGTGGAGTGTCCTGCAGAAAAGGAGCTAGTGTGACCGATTATCCGAGCATCCCCCTGGAACGATATCGCGAGTACCCGATCGACGAGATGCGCGAGCGCGTCAGGAGCTTTTACGAAAACCTGGATCGCCGTCGAACGGTTCGCGAGTTTTCAGACCGCCCGGTTCCGCGGGACGTAATCGAAACGGCGCTCAGGGCAGCGAACACGGCACCGAGCGGCGCCAATCTGCAGCCCTGGCATTTCGCTGTCGTCAGTGGTCCCGAAACAAAAAGGCGAATCCGCGAAGCGGCCGAAATCGAGGAGCGCGAATTCTATGAACACCGGGCGTCGGAAGAATGGCTCGCTGCGCTGGAGCCGCTTGGTACCGACGAGCACAAGCCCTTTCTGGAGACGGCACCGTACCTGATCGCCGTGTTCCTGCAGAAATACGGCGAACTACCCGATGGCCGCAAGGTGAAACACTACTATCCCAGTGAATCGACAGGCCTCGCCACGGGGTTGCTGATTGCCGCGCTTCACGAGGCGGGACTCGCGACACTGACGCATACACCCAGCCCGATGAAGTTTCTGAACGACATCCTGGGACGGCCAAAAAGCGAGCGCCCGTTCCTGTTGCTGGTTGTTGGCTATCCCGATGACAATGCCAGGGTTCCGGACATACGGCGGAAGGAACTGGTTGACTACGCGTCATTCATCGAGTCGTAGACGAAGGGTTCTATTCCAGCGGACGCCGTTCCATCCAGGCATTCATGTAGGCGTCCATAGCGGCTTCGTCGTCGGAATCGCCCCACGA
>JAUHYO010000195.1 GCA_030426325.1 Gammaproteobacteria bacterium
GCGCCCCCAAGACCGTGGTCGTGGCCACGTCCCCCAAGGCGCCAATGATCCAGACTCCGACGCGTCCGCCCGGCATAAAACTCCCGAGATCGCGAGAAGCCTGGATCATACGGTGCTGACCTTGGTTCCGTGAGTCTGAGCTCCTGCGGCGCCCTGCCAAGTTCGACAGTGACACCGATACGGTTCGGGAACGGGCTTCCCCCCGCAGGAGCTCAGCCTCACTCAATTGCCTTTCGTGCCGCGACTGGTCGGCTTGGCGTCCGGCAGGTAAGGCATGGCGTAGTTCATGGCGTTCAGGACGTAGGCCGTCACGAGCGTCGGGTCGCGCTCCCACCAGCGGTCGTTCGGGTTCACGAACATGCCGTCCTTGTGCTGGCGGGCCGCGAGGGCCGCGAACAGGTCCTTGGCCCAGTAGCGATCGCCGACCAGCATGAACAACGCGATGATGATAAACACCGTATGCCATTCGAAAAGGTCTGCGAGAATGAAGCCGAGCGCGCCGGGTACCAGGCCGGATAGCCGATAGGCCTGCACGTGGACTGAATTACCGAGCCCAAGCTCCACATCCGGCAGCAATTCCCTTCTGTACGCGTCGAGAACGATGTCCTGGCTGGCACTAAAAAATGCGATTGCGATTGACAGATAGGCGACGGTCCAGAGTGACAGGTCCGGCTTGATGAAACCCAGGACACCCATCGAAATCAGTAGCGCGACTTGTGTCACTAACATCCAGCCACGTCGGTGCCAGAGGAACGGCAGGGTAAAGCGGTCCATGACCGGCGACCAGAGAAATTTCCAGGTGTAGGGGAATTGCACGAGCGCGAAAAAGCCGATCTCGGCCAACCCAACCCCTTCGACCCGCAACCAACCGGGGACTAGCTGAAACAATACGTACAACGGCAGGCCCGATGTGAAGCCGGTGAACACGCAAATCAGCATGCGACGATTGAAGATCGCCTCTCCAAACGTTTCTGATCGCGAGCGCTGCCCGTCAGCCGTCATGAGACCAGTCGTAATCCATCGTCAATGGTGCGTGATCCGAGAAACGCTGGTCTCTATAGATGTGTGTCCGCTTGACCTTGTTCTTCAATCCGGGCGTGACGACGTGGTAATCAATACGCCATCCGACATTGTTGTCCCACGCCGCACCGCGATTTGACCACCAGGTGTATTGCTCGGGCTCCTGATCCAGCGTTCGAAAAGCGTCGACCCAGCCGTAGTCTCCGAACACCTTGTCCAGCCATGCACGCTCCTCGGGCAGGCATCCTGAATTTTTCTGGTTCTGCTTCCAGTTTTTGATGTCGCCTTCCTTATGCACGATGTTCCAGTCCCCACAAATAATCGTCTCGGAGCGACGGCGACGCAATTTCTGCAGATGCTCACCAAATGAATCCATGCAACGGTACTTCGCTATCTGCCGCTCCTCTTTCGACGATCCCGACGGCAAATAAAGCGATACGACGTTGATGCCGTCGAGTTGCACCTCCAGATAACGCCCTTCGTTGTCGAATTCGGCATCACCGTATCCGCGGACAACTTTTTTCGGTTCATGACGTGTGTAAATTGCCGTTCCGCTATAGCCCTTTTTCTCCGCGTCTTCATAGAAGCAGTGATAGCCAGCGGGCGAAAACAGCTCGTCACCCAGCTGGTGTACCTGTGCCTTGGTTTCCTGAATACAAACGACATCAGCATCCTGTGCTGACATCCAGTCGAAAAATCCCTTTCGGGCGGCGGCCCTAATGCCATTGGCATTGAGACTGATTACGCGAAACAAAACAGCACTCCTGTGTCATACTCCGATCCGAAATTGGATTGGCCGCGGTCATCATACAGAAGCCCGATCGCAGGCCAAGAAAAAGACACCACGGGAATGCGAATCACATGCGCGGGTACAAGAGAGAGTTCATTGAACTGGCACTGGAACTGGGCGTTCTCCGCTTCGGTGAGTTTACGCTGAAATCCGGTCGCATCAGCCCCTACTTTTTTAACGCGGGGCTCTTCAACACCGGCTACGCTGCCGCAAAACTCGGGCGCTTTTATGCCGCTGCCATCGCCGAATCGGACTTGCGATTCGACATGCTTTTTGGTCCGGCCTACAAAGGCATCCCGCTTGCCACGCTTGCCGCCGCATCGCTCGCCGAACAACACGATATCGATGTGCCCTATGCATTCAACCGCAAGGAAGCCAAAGCGCACGGCGAAGGCGGCAGCATCGTAGGCTCACAATTGTCCGGTCGCGTGTTGATCGTTGACGACGTCATTACCGCGGGAACGGCCGTTCGCGAGGCTTACCAAATCATCAGCGCGGCCGGGGCGGAAGTCGCCGGGCTGGTCATTTCGCTTGATCGCCAGGAGCGCGGACAGGGCCCGTATTCTGCTGTGCAGGAGCTCAAATCGTCGCTGGATATTCCGGTCGTCAGTATTGTCCAACTGGATGACCTCATAGACATTCTCGAAGAATCAAGCGAGTACGAGGAGTACCTTGAGCCGGTTCTGAGCTATCGGAAGCAATACGGTGTTATATCTTAAGTACTTGATTCTAGGGCAGACCGGGGCAGTTTACAGCGTCGCAAACCGCGATTAAGCTGCAATAACGAGAACCAGTCCCAAGTTCGGGACTTTTATTGGTGGCATATTCTACGAATGCGGAATTTTACATTTACAGCAATATTGATACTTGCCCTGCCGCTCGTGGTAAGTGCCGAGGATGCCAAGGTATTCCGATGGGTCGACGATGAAGGCGTCATTCACTACGGCGACAGCATCCCGGCCAAGTACGCCGAATTGCCGAAGCAGGTTTTGAACGAACACGGCGTTGCAGTTCAGGAGCTGGAAGGCAAGAAAACGCCTGAACAAATTGAAGCCGAACGCATTGAAACCGAGAAACGCGTCGCGCAGGAATTGCGTAAGCGTGCAGACCAGGCTTTACTCGCGACGTACCTGAGCGTCGACGAAATTCTGATGCATCGCGATCGCCGGGTGGAATTGTTCCAGGCTCAGTCGCGTGTGACCGAGCTATACCTGAGTAACCTCAGCCGCCGAATGGAAAACATCCGCAAGGATGCCGCTCGTTATAGCCCGTACAGCGAAGACCCGGACGCACCGCCAATTCCGGATGACCTGGCGGAGGATCTCAGGAAAACCAAGGAAACCATCGAACGTCACGAACGTAATCTGCAGAAGTTCCTGGCGGACGAGCAACAGATCATTACGCGATTTGCCGGCGATATTTCGCGCTTCAAGCTACTCAAAGGCATCGAGTAATCGCGAACCGCCGCTTGGTCAGTCCTTCCCGGAGTGACCAAAGCCGCCAGCGCCGCGATCGCTGGCATCAAACTCCTCAACCACTTTGAGTTCGACCTGCTCGACAGGAACGAACACCATTTGTGCAATACGTTCGGCGGGCTGCACCTCGTAGCTGGTTTGACTTCGATTCCAGCAGGAGATGAAGACCTGCCCCTGGTAATCCGAATCGATAAGCCCGGTGAGATTTCCCAGTACAAGACCGTGCTTGTGTCCAAGACCGGAGCGCGGCAAAAGAACAGCTGCAAGGCCCGGGTCTGCAACATGAATCGCCAGGCCCGTGGGCACGAGCACTGTCTCCCCCGGGGCCACTGTCAGCGGCCCATCAATGCAGGCGCGCATGTCCATGCCGGCGGATCCGTCGGTGGCATAGTGGGGCAAGGGAATAGAATCCCCGATCCTGGGATCGAGTATCTTCAGTTCAATCGATCGCAAAAGTTGTTGTCCTTCAATCTGTATTCGAGATGACCGTTAGTCTTGGCTGCGTGTCGGCGCCGCGGACAGCATAAAAGTGTTGGGCAATAAGCTCAATCAATTCCCGGGACAGGTCGATTTTCGAGCAAGTCGGGAAGTTCTTCTGACCGTTATGCCACAAGGCTGTCGCGGTGTTGTCATCTCGATCAAATCCGCAATTATCGCCAACGCGATTCGCGACGATTAAATCCAGTTTCTTGTTTTCAAGTTTGCCACGCGCGTATTCGATTACGTTTTCGGTTTCCGCCGCAAAACCAACCGTGAACGGCGGCGATTCTTTTCCCGCAACCGACGCGAGAATATCGGGGCAGCGAACAAGCTCGATGCTCATCGCATCGTTCTTCTTCTTGATTTTTTGTCTGACGACATTGGCAGGTCGATAGTCGGCGACCGCAGCGGCTGCAATGAAAATATCCGCATCGCCGATGGCAGCATGTGTCGCCTCGTACATTTGTTGTGCCGATTCGACATCAACAACTTCAATACCCGGTGGCGCAGGCACATTCACCGGTCCGCTAATGAGCACGACTGTCGCCCCCTGGGCAGCGGCGGCACTTGCGAGTGCATAACCCATTTTCCCGGAACTTCGATTGGTGATGTAACGCACCGGATCGATCGCCTCGCGAGTCGGGCCCGCTGTAATAACGACCTTGCGACCGTCCAGCAAGCCTTCACCGTTGCCACCGCCGAGACTGAATACAGCCGCGGCGATTGCATCCGGTTCGAGCATCCGCCCGGCGCCGGTTTCACCGCAGGCCTGAGAGCCGATCCCCGGACCCAGGATATGAATGCCGCGTTTCTCGAGCACTTCACGGTTTGCCTGGGTGGCCGCATTGTTCCACATGACGTGGTTCATCGCCGGGGCGAGCGCGATAGGCGCTTTCGTGGCGAGACATATGGTTGTCAACAGGTCCGGTGCGCCGCCACTGACGATGCGGGCCATGACCTCTGCGGTGGCCGGCGCAATGACGACGACGTCGGCCCAACGCGCCAGCTCAATGTGGCTCATCGCCGCTTCGGCTTCCTTGTCCCATAGATTGGACCGGATCGGCTTGCCTGACACCGCCTGCAGTGCCGTGCTCGTCACAAACTCCTCAGCCGAGGCGGTCATTACAATCTGTACTTCGGCGCCGCGCTCACGCAGGCGCCGCACAAGGTCGGGTGCTTTGTAGGCGGCAATACCGCCACTGATGCCAAGAACGACGTTCAACTAGGGCTCCGCAATGGTTTTCTGCCATCAAGCTTAGCGCGTGCAAGTCAGGCAATTCCAGCAAATCCGCCGGGCTTTCAAGAACGGATGCTTCTAACGACAGAACCCGCAATCATTGCCAGACAATTCGGCCAGCCCGGGTTTTTGGCCAAAATTGCCGCACTTTCGGCCAAGTTGCGCGACTCCGCTTACGGCGCTGACTGACGGGTGCTATACCGCAATTAGGAAAACTGAGGACACCCGTTATGCAAAAACTTCGCCTGTTTGTCATCGCCGCGACCATGATCCTGACCGCCGTGCTCACAGTCGCAAACGAAGGCCGTCGTGTTGATGTCGCCCGCTTCGACAGCGACGGAAACCTGATCGTCCCGACGAATCTCGATGAGTGGGTTTTCATCGGCAGCTCGCTGGGCATGGGTTATTCGCAGGAAACATTCGATCCGGACAGCCCCGGTATGTTCCAGATTGTCCGAATGGAACCCAGCGCCTACCAGCACTTCAAGGAAACCGGCGTGTTTCCTGACGGTACGATGCTGTCATTGCACTTTTACGGATCACAAAACGAACTGTCTATTAGCCGCGCTGGCTATGTCATGAACGACCTGCATTTCGCGGAAATTCACTATAAAGACAGGGACCGTTTCCCCGATGGATTCAACTTCTATAATCTCGCTAATGGCGAACCGCTCGGCACCGAGATCCCTGTGCCGAATGACTGCATCACTTGCCACGAGAAGGACGGTGCCTATGACGGTGTATTCGTGCAATTTTATCCGACCATTCACGAGTACCTCCCGGACGATGTCCGGGCTAAACTCGAGAACAATAAAAGCGCGTCGCATCACTAGTTCAGTGAATCACCGTCATGGCTGAACGCCGTGTAATTGCGGCACTCGTCTATCCGGGGCTTCAGCTTCTCGACATCGTCGGGCCCCTCGAAACGTTCAATCTCGCCGCGCAGCAGCTCATCGACGATGGCGAGGAGAATCATCCGGTCTATGACGTTGTAACAATTGGACGGAGCGTCGCACCGGAGCGATCGATGTCCGGTCTGTCCATTGTTGCCACGCGCAGCCTGGATGAAAGCCTGGCCGATATTGATACGTTGATCGTGCCGGGCGCATTGACTGGCGATGAGGATTTCTACAGAAATGACGACTACATCGAGTTTGTGCGACGTGCCAGAAAATCCGTGCGGCGAATGTGTTCGGTATGTTCAGGTGCGCTGCTGCTGGCGTCCGCCGGCCTGCTGAATGGCAGGCGAGCAACGACGCACTGGATGGACGCAGCGTTATTGAAATCATCCTTTCCCGAGGTAAGAGTGGAAGCTGACCAGATTTACCTGAAGGACGGCGATGTCTATACCTCGGGCGGGATTACCGCAGGCATTGACCTGGCCCTGGCGCTGATTGAACAGGATCATTCACGACGACTGGCGCTCAAAGTCG
>JAUHYO010000196.1 GCA_030426325.1 Gammaproteobacteria bacterium
GTCCCGCAACAAGCTCGGCATCCTGCAACGTCAGATTTCCCTGAACGAACATCGTTTCAAAGATACCGCCTGCAAACGCAAGTTCTTTCAGAACTTCGATTTCCACGCCGGTGATGCTAGCGGATTCTGCATTGACGATTTCACGCGCAATGGTCGTGTCGCTGGCGGGAATCTCGAAGAATTCGATTGGATTGTCGATCTCCTTGTTAAACAGCGTCACCGACAGCGTGTCGCCGTTGCCAAAGTACCACTCGGCTCGGAGGTCAATATTGTCCATGTCCGACGGTACGATTCCCGGATTGCCGCGCACCAGGTCTCCGGTAATCGGATCGATGTAACTCGAATCCGTGATTTCGCGAAGATCCGGCCGCACGGACGTCTGGCTGAAGCCAAGTCGCAGCTGGAAGGTCTCGGCCCACAGATCACCTGTGTAGGTAATGCCTGCTGACGGATAAACACTGTCGTCATTGAACATGCCATTTCGAAGGATATCGACGTCCGTTGTTACCTGCGGGTCCGTCTCCGAGAACCCGTAGGGATTCCAGTCGACGGCAACCTGACGATAATCTTCCCATCGCGCGCCAACAGTAAATCGCCAGCTATCTTTCCAGTTGAAGTCGGCCTGTCCCCAGATCGAATCCGTCATTGTCGCCGCCAGGTAGCTGTTCGAGTTCGTTCCCTGACGATCGAAGACAACATTATTGAGAAAGACACGTGACCCGGGCACCGGGTTCGCGGGATCCGGTATGCTGGCGAAAATACGGTCATCGGAAAATACGTCGTTAAGGCCGCCTTCCAGTACTGACTGATCGTTGACACCGAGGAAGCCAAGGCTCAATTGCGTCTGCCGGTAGATGCGCGCTTTGCGGGCATGATCGTAGCCACCGCTGAGTTCCAATTCGCTGTTCCCGAGCGCGAACGGCACGTGCGCGCTCCAGCCGTAGTGATCAACTTCGTCATGCAGGTCCGTAAATCGAAAATCTGCAGCCGATGAGGTCAAACGAACAAATTCGCTCTGTACCGCACCGTTAGCCGGATCGGTAAAGGTTTCCGATGCGACCGTGACCTGGTTTGGAATATCCGTCTCGGCCATGGATACTGAATAAAACCAGTCAATGTGCGTTTCATTGGGAACCCGACTCAGAACACCCGCCAGGAACGGCAGTTTTTCACGCGTCGCCGAGCCAAGATAATGCGTGCCTCGCACCAGGTTGGTCACCATCTCGCGCTCTTCGAACTGCAGACGATAGTCGCGAAAACCGCGGCCGCTCGGCAACGGACGATTTTCGTTGAAGAAGTCGAATACTTCCGTTTCGTCGTCGGTGTTGCGCAGCAACAATGTCGTCGTAGCGATTTCGTGGTCTTCAGTGAATCCAAGGCCCAGGTTGAGCGTCCCTGTAATATTCACCGACTGGGTCGACTCTTCGCGTACGCCATTCTGCTCTTCGGGCAAACCAAAGTTCGCGGTTGTCGTGCGTCGAAAACGCCAATCCGTGCCATAGGAAGCGCCGACGTTGAAACCAGCCTGCCACTCGCGGCCCAGGTCGAACTTGTTGCCGAAACTCACGCGAGCATCGTAGTCCGGGTTGGTGCTTTTCTCGACAATCCCAATATTGCGATTCAGGCTCGCCGCGAGCTCACGGTTGGCCAGTTGTGCATCGTAGAGTGTCGCCGTCGGGTCCTGTCCCTGCATGTAACCCAGAATGGAATTGACGCTGGGATTTCCCTGGTAGTTCGCAAGCGCCTGCGTCACTGAGACCGGCAACGCGCGTGAGCCGTCATCGGTGCCGAAACGGTCATCGCTGCCACCGGCATAGTGGATGGCATTTCCCGGCGTTTCCGAGTTTTCACCCAGTCCCACTTCGAACTTGAAAGTCAGCGAGTCCGGAATTCCACGGGTGCGAATATCAACCGCACCGCCGCCGAAATTGGCAGACATCGCGGGTGACCAGGATTTCTGCACTCGTAGCGATTCCACAACCGAGGTCGGAAAAACATCGAGCGGGATAACATTCCTAGTCAGATCCGGCGACGGGATGTTCGCGCCGTTCAAAGTGCTGTGCGAGAAACGTTCTCCGAGGCCTCGGATGTAGACAAACTTGTCCTGTACGAGCGTCAAACCCGGAACTCGTCGCAACGCCGAGGCGACCGTTGAGTCTCCAAGACGGGAAATAAGATCAGCACCCAGAAGATCCGTGGCAAACGCGTCGTTCATTCGCTCACTAGCGAGTTTCTCGCTGGCATTGATGAAGCGACCGACCACTACAACTTCTTCGATTTCAGGCTCAGTCGGTTCACCCTGGGCCATCAGCGGCGTTACCCACATGCAGGTAACGGCTACCGAAGTAGCCGTTACCTTTTGACGTAGTGTTAACTTATTCATTATTCGAACCAAAGCGGCTGAGCTCGCGCGCCATCAAAGAGGCCGTACGTCCATCCGGCTGTCCAGTCGTTTGTCGCTTCTACCGCACCAATGAACGTGGCAGGTGCCGGATCCGTCGAAGCGATGGGTGCCGCGCCATCAACGAAAGACGTTGCCCATGGCAGTGAATAGTATTTGCCCGTACCGCCCAGGATCTGCAGGTCCGTATCGTTCGCCGCTGTTGCATCAACGGCGGTACCATCTGCAATCGTCGCAAACTGGTTACCCTGGGACTCGGCAAATTCCTGCTCGTTGGCAAAGGTTCCGAATGCCTGCAGCTTCGAATTTTCCTGGCACGCGAAGATGACATTGTTCAGCTGCAGCGAGCCGTTGATCGCGAGGTCCTGTGTTTCGGTGTTATCGATTCGCAGACAGAAGTTGTCATCGCCGTCGGCTGTGTCGTTGGCGCCGTACGCCGAAACGATCAATGAATCGTTAAGAACCGGAGCAATGCCCTCACGGAATCGAAGTCCGGCGCCTTCACCGTGCGTACCGACCAGGTTTGGCGAAATAATACAGGTCAGGTTGTTGATCGTTGGCGCGCTGTGCAGACCACGCGCGATGAAATCGGCATTCAAAGCAACGTTCGCAGCATTGTAAGAACCAATGCCGTCCGACTCGACGCACTGGTTGCCGTCGTTCTCTGCCTGAATAACCAGCGCATTATTGATCGTGCCGATGTAACCCTCGTCGATATCGATCGAGTCGTCACGAACGTAGAGGGCAACATAGTTGCTGAAGTTGACCGCGCCGCCAAACATCTCGATGCCATCGTCATAGGTTGAATAAACCTGCAGATTCTCGACGACCGTGCCACGGCCAACACCGCCGAACGTAATGCCGTTCAGCTCATCACCATTGGCAACTTCCGCGCCGGTGTGCTTGACCCGGACATAGCGCATGATGCCGGACGTGTCATCGTCATTATCGCCACCGTACTGTGACTCGTCGTCACCGGCTGAACCTTCCGCCTCGATGGAACATTCAGTGCCGGGTGTGAGCTGGAAACCAGCCTGGCCGCGCGTTCCTTCGTAGCTGCACTTGTTGCTGACGCCGAAACCGTTGATCACCATGCCGCCCCACTGCTGCACATCCTCGGGCCCTACTGTGCCGTTGATGTCCGAGACGGACGTAAAGGTAATCGGGTTGGCCGCGGTACCGTCAGCAAGAATCCTGGAGCCGCGATTGATGATGATGAAGTCTTTGTTCGTCTGGAACGCCAGCGTCGCACCGGGCTCGATCGTCAGGGTCGGGCCGTCACCACCCTCGAAAATTCCCGCTGCAGCGAGCTCAGCCTGGGTTCGGTAGGTTTCCCCGACGAACAGGCTGGACGTGAAGATGTGAACGCCGCCATTCGGCAACGCCGGTATCAGCAGGTCAACCGTCAGATTGTTTTGCGGTCCAACGAAGGCTGAACTGTAGGTGCAGTTTCCGTTTCCGTCCGCTGTACCCTGGTAGGTCGTTCCGTTCTTGAGGAACGATGCACAAATGTCGTTCGCATTACCACCGCTACTGTTGTTCGTTGTGTTGTTGCTGTCAGTAACCGTTGTGGACGGTGAGAGATTGATGTCGCCACTCGAGCAGGCGGCAAGCATCGTGCTTGCAACTGCAATGGTGATGAGGCGAGTTGGTTTCATTGGTGTTCTCCAGGTTTCTCAAGTTTTGCCGTGCCCTTGCACAGGCATCGAATTAGAAGCGCACAATCTAGCCATCGAATGTGGAGGGCCCGTGACAGAATCGTTACCGGTTTGTTACATCGCGTCAGACGGATAAGGAAAATCGGTAGCCGCAGCCGCGCACGGTCTGCACGTATTTGTCATACCCGGACGGCTCAAGAACGCTGCGCAGGCGCCGGATGTGTACGTCAACGGTTCTTGGCCCAAGACTCACATCGCGAGCCCAAACCTGCGACAGCAACTGCGCGCGGCTCAGTACACGGTCGCGATTGCCGAGAAAGAACAACAACAGCTGATATTCACGCGGTGCGAGAACGACAGCCGAGCCGTCAACGGTCACTCGGTGCGCGACGGTATCAATTGAAATTCCACTTGCGCTGACGACGGACGAACGCTCAATGTTTGCGGGCCGCCGAAGGCAGGCATCGACCCTCGCGATAAACTCGGGGACTCGAAAAGGTTTCGCGACGAAATCATCGGCACCCGCCCTCAATGCAATTACGAGGTCGGAGCTGTCATCGCGGCCCGACGTCATTAACACGCGCATGTTTTTCAGGTCATCGTTCAGCCGGATGTCCGCCAACAAGTCGACGCCGGTCAGATCGGGTAAAGAGTAGTCGCAGACCATAAGGTCCGGGCGAACCCGCAATGCCTTGTTCCAGGCAGAGTTGGCGTCGTCGGACTCACGAACATCATGCCCGAGACTGCGCAGCTCCCCCGCCATTGCTGAACGCGTCGCTAAGTCGGAATCAACGAGGAGAATAGAAGCCAAGGTTGTCATCAGTTTGTTTCCCGGGAACCGGGTAACAAAGAGACCACACAAGCTTTACAAACTTCTTACGTTAATGTTTCGATTATGTTACGGATTTGTAGTGCTGTACTGCCGCGAGGGGATAACGAACGAATCCTAGAAGTACCAGGCGATCTGCGCGAATACGCCGGCATCGCTGGCCTGGAATTGTCCCGGAACACCTGAGCCGGGACCCCCGAATTCGGACCCGGACGGGCCGATCGGAATACTAAGACTGCCGAGCACCGTGACGTTGTCGGCGACACTGTATTGTGTCGTCAGCTGCAACAGCGCGCTGGGATCCTGAACATTAAGCAGCAAGAGAGGCGACACGGTCCAGAGCGGTGTCAACTCAGCCAGAATGCTACCGGCAAGGTAATGCCGACCCAGCGCAAAGCTTTCGCCGCGTTCGAGCCGATCGAACAGGTTCGGATTCGATGCCAGTGACTGAGGATCGTAACGTGACGAATGCTGCCCAAAGCCGTTGAAATAGTATTCGATCGAGCCCGTCATATTTTTCTCAAATGCGACCCATGAATAACTCAAATTCAGCGTGGCCTGCACAATGGTGTCAGTGCCGGTATCCGTCAGGACGACGTCGGTACCCAGGCTGGCACCGCCCAGGGCACGATTGGCACCAATACCGAGAACCGGGTCGTCATAGTGACGCGCGACCAGCAGGTCAAACTCACCCTCACCAAGAAAACCGTGATACTTGATTGCCGTTGTCGAAACACGCGAAGCGACATTGCCGTCAAACGGATCGCGGCGAACAACGTGCGCAGCTTGAATGTCAGCGCCATCTCGGTGAACGAACTGCGCATACAGCATGTCATCGCCGGTCTTGTATTCAGTATCCACCGCCGTCGGGTCAAACGGATTGACGAGATCCATCGGCGAATAAAACAATCCGTTTCCCCAGGACAGCACCTGGCGACCCACCTTGATGACCGCCCTCTCGGAGCTATAGCCGAGCCACAGACGATCGAGCCTGTGCAGCGCGGCAGAATCGGCCCCATCGCTGAACGTCGACGACAAGTCGAACAGGCGGCGCTGGTCATCCGGCACGCTGACCGTCTCTCCGTTTAACGCCAGAAGTTGGTAGTCGCTGGAAAACGTCCAGCCGCTCTGGCGGTACTCGAACTTCAGCCGCATCTCGGCGATGCCATTCAGCGCCGCACTTCCGTACTGCTCACGGAACAGACTATCTGAGGGGTAGGCCTGGCCGAACAACCGCAATTTGGTGTGCCCGCCAAATTCAGTTCTACCGTCGGCCCAGACCAGGCTCGAATACACGCACAGCAGCAGTGTGATGCTAGGCCGCACGCTGGTCGATATCATCGACGATTTTCCCATCCAGCATCCTGATCAGGCGCTTTGCGTACTGCATGACGCGCTGATCATGCGTCGCGATAACGAACGTCGTGTTGTAGTGATCGTTAAGTTCGGTAAACAAAGCCATAAGACCGTCCGATGTTTTGGAATCCAGGTTT
>JAUHYO010000003.1 GCA_030426325.1 Gammaproteobacteria bacterium
TTTCGCCGGCTGTGGCCAAAGCGGTCCGCTGTTCGTTCCGGGCAACCCCAGCACGATGGCGGTCCCGCCATCGACGAGTAGCACCGAGAACGACGAGCAGGATGAGCAGGACGACGGGGGCGATTCGTCAGAATCTGATTAACAATGACCGACCTTGTCCTGATCGACGGGTCATCGTATCTGTACCGGGCCTTTCACGCGCTGCCGCCCCTGACCAACTCGAAAGGCGAACCAACCGGCGCGCTGCACGGCGTGTTAACGATGATCCAGAAGCTCATTCGCGAAGAGCAGCCTGAGTACGTCGCTGTTGTATTCGATGCGCCCGGCAAAACGTTTCGCGACGAATTGTACGAAGATTACAAAGCGACCCGGCCCCCAATGCCGGACGAACTGCGATCGCAGGTGCAACCCATACTGGACGCCGTTGAGGCGATGGGCCTGCCATTGCTTCGCGTACCCGGCGTGGAAGCCGACGACGTCATCGGCACGCTATGCAAGCAAGCCGCCAGTCGCGGCTTGAATGTCCTGGTATCGACGGGTGACAAGGATCTTGCGCAGCTCGTCAATGACAATGTAAGCCTCATCAACACAATGAACGATTCGCGTATGGATCGTGACGGCGTGAAAGCCAAGTTCGACGTTTATCCCGAACAGATCGTCGACTATCTGGCGCTGGTTGGCGATACGTCGGACAACATCCCCGGCGTTCCGAAAGTGGGCCCGAAAACAGCCTCCAATTGGTTGAACCAGTATTCGAGTGCGGCCGGCATCGTCGAGAACGCGGACGAAATCAAGGGCAAGGTTGGTGACAGTTTGCGTGCCAGCATCGAATCGCTGCAGTTGTCGCGTGAACTCGCCACGATTCGCGATGATGTCGACCTTGACGTCGGCGTAGACAAGCTCAAACCGGGTAGTGCCGACACATCGCGACTGAGGGAATTGTACGGACGGTTCGAACTGCGCACGATGTTGAGCCAGCTTGACGACGCCAACGAGGCGGCAGCCCCGGTCGTCGAAGCGAGCGACGATACGGATTACGAAACCGTACTTGACTGGAAGGCGTTTGATCGGTGGCTTGAGAAAATCGAACAAGCCGAACTCACGGCATTCGATACGGAAACCACCAGCATTAACTACATGCAGGCGGAAATCGTCGGTCTGTCAGTGTCTGTTAAGACGGGTGAAGCAGCCTACATCCCTGTCGCGCACGACTATCCCGGCGCGCCGGATCAGTTACCGCGCGACGACGTACTGGCAAAGCTGCGCAACTGGCTCGAGGACGACAATCGAAAAAAAGTGGGGCATCACCTGAAATACGACGCCCACATCCTCGCCCGGTACGGTATCGCCCTTCGCGGCATGCAGTTTGACTCAATGCTCGAATCCTATGTCCTGAACAGTGTCGCTACCCGTCACGACATGGACTCGGTTGCGCGCCAGTACTTAGGCCGCGAGACGATTCACTATGAAGATGTCGCCGGCAAAGGCGCCAAGCAATTGACCTTCAACCAGGTCGATCTCGATACAGCCGCACCCTACGCCTGCGAAGACGCCGATATCACGCTCGAATTGCACAAGGTGCTGTGGGAGCAACTCGGGCAGCACGAATCGCTCAGGAAGGTCTACCTGGAAATCGAACAACCCCTGGTACCCATTCTGCTCGAGATGGAGGAAGCCGGCGTTCTGGTCGATCGCAAAATGCTGACCACGCAAAGCGGCGAACTGGCAAAAAAGATGAATGAGCTGGAGGCCAAAGCACATGACCTGGCAGGCGGCCCGTTCAACCTTGGCTCGCCGAAGCAGCTGCAGGAAATCCTGTTCGAACAACAGGGACTGCCGGTTATTCGCAAGACGCCCAAGGGGCAACCGTCGACCGCGGAGGACGTGCTGGTCGAGCTTGCCTCCGACTATGAATTGCCTGCGGTCATTATCGAGTACCGCAGCGTCAGCAAGCTGAAAAGCACCTACACGGACAAACTCCCGCTTCAGATTGCCGAGAGTACCGGCCGCATTCACACCTCGTACCACCAGGCCGTGGCCGCGACCGGTCGCCTCTCCTCCACCGACCCCAACCTGCAAAATATTCCCATCCGCACGCCCGAGGGCCGCCGCATTCGGCAGGCGTTTATCGCGCCGGAAGGCAAGGTCCTGCTTGCCGCAGACTATTCGCAAATCGAACTCAGAATCATGGCCCACCTGTCAGCAGACGCCGGCCTGGTCGAGGCATTCTCCGAAGAGCTGGATGTGCATCGGGCGACAGCCGCCGAAGTCTTCGGCCTTGAGCTTGAGGACGTTACGGCAGATCAACGCCGGTCGGCCAAGGCAATCAATTTCGGCCTGATGTACGGCATGTCAGCATTCGGCCTCGCCAAACAGCTGGGCATTTCTCGCGGTGAAGCGCAGGAATACGTGAATCTGTATTTCGACCGCTATCCCGGCGTGAAGGCTTTCATGGACGACATCCGCGAGAAGGCAAGCGCCGACGGCTTTGTCGAGACCGTGTTCGGCCGACGCCTTTACCTGCCGGAAATCAATGCCCGCAACGCGAATCGGCGCCAGTATGCCGAGCGAACGGCGATCAATGCGCCAATGCAGGGGACGGCGGCCGACATTATCAAGCGTGCAATGATTGCCGTGCATGCCTGGCTTAATAAAGATAAACCCGACGCCCGCATGATCATGCAGGTCCATGATGAACTGGTATTCGAAGTCGCCGCGAGCGAGGTCGACGCGGTACGTGATCGCGTGTTCAAACTGATGAGCGCGGCGGCTGAATTGTCGGTGCCACTGCAGGTCGATGCCGGTATCGGCAAGAATTGGGACGAAGCACACTAGCCCGCATTCGGCTTAGAACCCGTCTAAACTATTTTTATCGATATTTCAATGAGATAAGAATATTGCGGAACTGATTCTCAGCGTTTCGCTCTAATTTCCCTGAGTGCATTAGTCACTCGCCTGTTTACCTCCCTAAACAGGCGTGCATGCGGTTTCCCCAAGCCGCCTGCTTCTCCTGGCCCCGGGGTAGCGACAGACATCGTTACTCCGGGGTTGTTTTTTTCCGCAAGGATTTCGTTAGAAATTCATCGAGACGGGCGCGGGCCTCGTCCTCGCCAGCACGCGTCAGCGCCGAGAACTGCTGCACAGTCGCGATACCCCGCAACTCGCGCCGGACGTTGAGCATCGCCGTAGCGGCCTGGCCGCGCTTGAGCTTGTCCGCTTTCGTCAGCAATACGTGCGTCGGGAGCGCTACCAACTCGGCGAATCCCAGCATTTGCGTGTCAAATGCCGTGATCTCTCGACGTATGTCGACGATAAGAAACAGACCGGCCAGGCTTTTCCTCGACTCGAAATAGTTCGCCATCAGGTCGCGCCAATGCGCCTGCATCCGGGTGGAGACTTTGGCGAAGCCGTAGCCCGGCAAATCAACCAGCCGCTCGCCGTCCCGCAGCCCGAAGAAATTGACCAGCTGCGTCCGGCCCGGGGTTTTGCTGGTGCGCGCGAACTGCCGCCGGTTGACAATAATATTGATTGCGCTGGACTTGCCGGCATTCGAACGCCCGGCAACCGCCACCTCGGCGCCATCATCGGCAACGAACTGGCTGGGCGCATTGGCGCTCTTGATGAAATGGGCTTCAGGGTACTGCGACATGGGGGTACGGCCTGCGGATAATGTGTATAATTTGGCGCTGCTGCGGACAGGACCGGTAGGCAAGTGTGACGGGTTCAGTGACATGCGGCAAGGCAGTTTAGCTAGTCTTGGAATCAGGGCCCTCTGCCACGGTTCAGCACAAACAACAAATGACCACCATTGGGCGATGGCGCACGCCACCGCAGGGAAGTAACGGTTAGAAGATATGACAATCAAATTCAGGACGCTATTCGCGGTCGCCGGCCTTAGCCTGGCAAGCACCCAGATCTGGGCCGAAAGTCTTGTCGACGGATCCATTGAAGACGGCAAAGCCCGAGCCATCACCTGCAACGCCTGCCACGGCGTTGAAGGAAACAGCCAAAGCCCCCTGTGGCCCAACCTGGCCGGCCAGAATGCCCCCTATATTGTCGCGCAGTTAAAGGCCTTCAAAGACGGCACTCGCAGCGATCCGCTGATGAGCGCACAGGCGATGACGCTGACCGATGAAGAAATGGCGAATCTCGCCGTATATTTCGAGAGCCTTCCGGCGGCAGCGCAGGCAATTGCCGATCCGAAGCTGCTTGATCGCGGTGAGTCGCTGTACCGCGGCGGCAACCTGGAAGACAAAACATCCGCTTGCCTTGCCTGTCACGGCCCGAGCGGGCGCGGCAATCCGGCTGCAGAGTATCCGGCACTTCGCGGACAGCATGCCGCCTACACGGCGAAACAGTTAAACGATTACAAGAACGGCGATAGAACCACCGACGGCAAAACTCGCATGATGCGCGATATCGCCGCACGACTCGATAAAGAAGATATCGCCGCACTGTCTTCCTATGTACAGGGCCTCAAGTAAGCATGAAACAGTTAATCACAGTATTTTTGCTGGCACTCATCGTCGCCGGCTGCAGCAAGGAAGAAAAAGCACCGGTCGAAGAGACCGTGGCAATCGAAGAGCCGGCAGTTGAGACGGCCGAACAGATCGCCGAGAGTTCGGTACCGGACACCGAGTCACTTGAGGTTGTCGAGGAATCCGCTGCGGAGGTCGAGCCCGAAGACAAGGCCATTGTTCTCGCGCGCGCCGACGATGCGGCTGCGACCGTTCGCAACTGGAAATTCAAGGAAGGCAAGAACTTCACGCGCCTTATCCCGACACAACCGACTGTTGGCGGCGCCGACAAGATCGAGGTTGCCGAAGTTTTCATGTACAGCTGCCCGCATTGCTTTGACCTGGAAGCGCATATCAATCGCTGGGAGGAAAACAAGGATCCCGGCGTACGCCTCGTGCGCATTCCCGCCGTCTTCAATCAGCTTGCCCAGATGCATGCGCAGCTCTATTACACGGAAGTCTTTCTTGCCCGAAGTGGCGCGCTGAAAAACCCGAACGCCTTCCGGAATATGGTGTTCCAGGAGTTCCACGACCGAGGCAATCGCCTGGCGTCCGAAGCATCGATTCAGAAGGTTTTCGAACGTGCCGGTGTCAGTGCCGAGGATTTCAACCGGACCTGGAACTCGTTTGAGGTTAACCAGGCAATGCGGGTCGCTGCCGACCTCGCACGGCGCTACAACATCCAGAGCGTCCCGACGATCATCGTCAACGGCAAGTACCGCACGGATACCGCCATGGCGGGTGGATACCCACAACTGATCGAGCTGATTGACGAACTGACCGTTCGGGAAGGCCTCCGCTAGGACGCTTTAGCCGTCGTTTTCCGCGACGATCCTTAGCGCACCGGATTCGGCTCGACGCCAGTACAGTCGCTTCATCATTTCAATGGTCGCCGAGCCCCGGACTTCTTGCAGGCGGAACCGGCTGAGGTAAAGCTCTCCGTCGTCCGGATAGCGAACCAGGAGCAGGTCGCTGACTGTCAAAGTGTCCGGCGCTTGCCGGGCCGACCTGGCGGTGAGCGTCGACCATTCTGTTTTTGAAAGGCCCCAGCGCCGAAAGTCGTCATCGTAACTTTTCAGGTAGGCGTGCAAGTCGCCTGTCACCTGGCTGTCCGCCCAACCTGCAACCGCGTCTTCGAGCTCCTGGCGCAGTGCATCGTTTTCGCTGGCGGCAACCCAGGACAGGCTGCGAGTAATGACAACGGGCGTCACGTTGGCCTCGAATTCGGGAATCAGCGCAAGCAATTCCTCGTTCGGCAACGCAATGCAGCCATCGGTGTCTCGCTTCGGTCGCTTGCCGCCGTCAGGGTCAACCCCGTGGACCCAGATTCCATCACCGCTGCGGTCCGCCCGTTTGTCCCAGGCGTTTGGGTAGTCCAGCGGAAATGCGCTGACCCCGTATTTTTCGTGCAAGCGCGCGGTATCAAGTTGCTCGGTAACGAAGTAAACACCGATCGGGGTTCTGCGGTCACCGGATCGCTGCTTGCCGGCACCAGCCTGCCCGATCGACATGTACACGGAAGCGTTGTCGGTAATCTCGCCATCGCGGTAGGCAAATCGGTGAAACCGGCCGGTGGACACATCCGCAACGAACACACTGGAAACCGAATCCGGGATTCGAACCAGTGCCGCAGGCAGCAGGTCGGCCGCGGCCGATACGGGCTGCGCGTTGGCAACCAGGACAAGCGCAAGAAAAAAACGTAGGCGATGCATCGGCCGATATTACAGCCAATCGGCTGGCATGCTAAGGTTTGGACAAGCACAATTCAGCACGAGGCGCCGCCGTGAAACGAATCCTTTCTGCCGTCATCTTTCTCTTGCTTGCAACCCCTTCGATGGCCGACAAGGCAACCGACCAGGCGTTTCAAAACCTTGCCGACGAGTACATCAGCGACCTGGCCAATTTTTCTCCGGTGAGCGCGACGCTGATTGGCGATCACAGCGCAGACGACAAGCTCGACCGGGTCGATGCGGCCGGACGGGCTCGCTATCGCGCGTTACTGATCGAATACATAAAGGCGCTGCAGGCTATCGACACGAATGCCCTGTCCCGTGCCAACCAGATCGATGCGGCATTGCTTGCCAACCAGCTGCAATCGGATTTGTGGTCACTCGACACGCTCCAGGAATGGGCGTGGAACCCGTTGAATTACGTTGGAATGGCGGGCAGTGCAATTTACGGGCTGCTTGCACGTGACTTTGCCCCACTGGAAAGCCGCCTGAAAAACGTAACATCGCGCCTGCGGCAAATGCCCCGTTTTCTCAAGCAATCCCGAAGTGCAATTCAGCCGGAGCGCGTACCGAAAGTTCATGCCGAAACCGCCATCCGGCAAAACCCTGGACTCGTGTCGATCATTGACACAATGGTGATCCCTGAAATGGGCGTGTTGTCCGACGCCGATCAGGCCGCACTCAACGAGGCGATCGAAATCGCCAAAGATGCCGTCGCCGAACATCAAACCTGGCTTGAACAGGAATTACTGCCACGCGCGGCCGGTGATTTTCGAATCGGCGCGCAGCTCTTCGACAAGAAGCTGGCATTTGCACTGAACTCGCCGATGAGTCGCAAGGAGATTACCGCGAGAGCGGAACAGGAATACGTCAACGTACGCAATGAAATGTATGAAGTGGCGAAGACTGTTTACTTAGGCATTCACCCTTTCACGTCTTTTCCCGATATCCCGAGCGAGCCCTACAAACAGGCGATTATTCGAGCGGCTCTCGAAGAGGCCTACCAGGAACTGCCTCCTCCGGATGGCATTGTCGACATTGCGAAAGAACAGCTGCAACAGGCTATCGACTTCGTCATAGAGAAAAACATCGTGACAATGCCGGAAGAGCCGGTCGAGATCATCATCATGCCGGAGTTTCAACGCGGCGTATCCGTTGCCTATCTCGATCCACCCGGGCCGCTCGATCGGGAACAGGCTGCCTTTTATGCGGTTGCACCGTTGCCGTCTGACTGGAACGAAGAACAGGTGCAATCGTTTCTTCGCGAATACAATCTTTATTCCATTCAGGACCTGACCATCCATGAAGGTGTGCCGGGACATTACCTGCAGATCGCCCTGAGCAATCGTTATCCGTCGACGCTACGCGCCGTGCTTTGGTCAGGGCCGTTTGTTGAAGGTTGGGGTGTATACGCCGAACAAATGATGATTTCCGAGGGCTACCTCAACAACGATCCGTTGATGAAACTGATCAATCTGAAGTGGTACCTGCGCGCCGTCACCAACGCGATAATCGACTCGGCGATACATGTGGATGGCATGACGCGTGAGGCCGCGATGCGCCTGATGGTCGAGGGCGGCTTCCAGGAAGAACGCGAGGCGGCCGGCAAATGGACTCGAGCACAACTCAGTTCCGCGCAATTGTCGACTTATTTTGTCGGTTACCAGGAGCACCTCGAAATGCGCGCCGCCGTTGAAAAAGCCTGGGGTGACAAGTTCACGCTAAGGCGTTATCACGACCAGGCCCTGAGCTACGGTTCGCCGCCGGTTAAATACGTGCGAGCCCTGATGCTGGACGAACCGATCCCCCGCTGATCATTAGCCCCCGTGGCGCGGGGAACATATTCCAAAGCGGCATAAAGCTGGGCGGCCGGGACGGGGTTTGCGTGCAACGAAAACCCCGGTCTTCGCATCTAATTCTTATGAACCTCACAGAACTGAGTACCCGGCAGTGGCCCTCGGTGGCCGTTGCTGTCGCACTGGTCGCCCTGTTCGGGCTAACCTCGATCTCTTCATTGCCGATCCAGCTGCTTCCGAATATTGAGGAACCGCAGATTTCGGTCGCCAACTTCTGGCGCGCGGCAGCGCCGGAAGAAATGGAAGCGAACATCATCGAGCCCCAGGAAAATGTGTTGCGCAACACGCCAGGGCTTACCGACATCAGTTCTTTTATCGGGCGCGGTTCAGGTTTCGTCAATCTTACTTTCGCGGTCGGCACCGATATGCAGACGGCCAAGCTCGATGTCATCAATAACCTGAACCAGGCGCCACCGCGCCCGGCCGATGCGATTGAACCACAGGTCAATGAAGGCGGCGGTCCCCAGACACCGGGTGCTGCTTCATTGCTCGTGCGTGTTCTGCCCGGCAATCCGGATCGCGAACTCGCGAACTACCAGAAACTGATCGAAGACGAAGTCGAGCCCAGGCTGGCGCGCATTCCCGGTGTCTCGCAGGTATTTCTAGCCGGCGAACAGCCGCGCGAACTGCATATCACATTCGACTCCTACCGCGCTGCTGCCCTGGGTATCCAGGTCAATGACATCATCGCGACCGTCTCGCGCGGCACGGATTCATCCGGCGGTTTTGCCGATGTCGGTCGTCGCCAATACACCGTCCGCTTTGTTGGCCAGTTTGATCCCGACGAACTCAACCAGCAGATCGTCGGCTGGAGCAACGAAAGACCGATTTATCTCAGTGAAGTGGCCGACGTCGAAATCGTACCGCGCAAACAGGACGGATTTACCTTGCGAAACGGCTATCCGTCCTACTACATCACGGTACAACGTGATTTTGATGCCAATACCGTCACGATCCTCGACGAAATCAACAAGGTCATCGTCGAGCTCAATGAAGGCCCGCTTGCCGAGGCAGGCCTGGCGATTGATCTGAGTTTTGATGCATCCGTTCACATCCGCCGCGCCATTGCACTGGTCCAGGGCAACCTTGGCCTGGGTTTGCTGCTGGCCATCGCGGTCTTGTATTTCCTGATGCGAAGTCGCCGCGCGACATTCCTGGTCACAGCAACGGTTCCTTTATCGATACTGGTTGCATTCGTCGCGTTGCGGCTGTTCGACAAGTCGCTGAACGTCATCTCACTGGCCGGGCTCGCGTTTGCCGTTGGGCTGGTCATGGACGCGGCCATTGTCACACTGGAGAATATCGTCCGCGTTCGCCAGAGCGGCGCGAGTCTGGCGGATGCCGTGCAGTCCGGCACGAAGCAAATTACCGGCGCCCTGTTTGCATCGACAGTGACCAGTGTGGCGATCTTCGTACCGGTGTTGTTCATGGAAGGTATGGAAGGCCAGCTGTTTCAGGATCTTGCACTGACGATTGCCGTCGCAGTATCGGCCTCTTTCCTCATCGCAATCACCGTCCTTCCGGTCGCCGCCAACTTTATGCTCAGGGATGAAGACAGTGACCCTTGCAAGCACTGGTGGACGGCGATTTCCAACTTTGTCATGAAACTGACGCGCACGCCGGCACGCTGTGGCGCGTGGATCACAGGCATCCTCGGTTCATCGATCCTGGCCGTGATATTGCTCGTCCCGCAGGCAAACCTGTTGCCGCAGGCACCGTCCGACTCACTGAATGCGTTTTTCAGCATGCCGCCAGGCGGCACCGTCGAGATGATGGAAACAGAGATCGCCGGCACCATTGTCGAACGACTCAAGCCCTATATGGATCATGAACAACAGCCGTATATTCGCGGCTACAACCTGTCGGCCTTCGGTACGTTCAATGCCTTGTTCATCTATCCGCAGGATCCCGATCGCATTGAAGAAATGATCGACATCGTGCAGAACCAGGTGCTGGTCGACTTGCCGGATACCCAGGCATTTGTGCAGCGTTCGTCATTGCTGAATTTCGGTTTTAACGGCGGCGGCAGCATTAATGTCGACTTGCAGGGACCCGACATCAACGTACTCTCCGAGCTCGCTGTGTCCGGCATGGGAATCATCAACGAAGCCATGCCGGGGGCGCAGGTTCGGCCAATACCGGGGCTCGCTATTGCCGAACCCGAATTGCAGCTCGTGCCGAACGACCGCCGTATAACCGCCGCAGGCCTTGACCGCGGCACCGTCGCCAACATCGTGCGCGCGATGACGAGCGGCACATTTGTCGGCGAATACTTTGATGGCAATGACCGCATGGACATGATTCTCAAAGGACCGACCTGGAGCTCGCCCGAAGAGCTCGCCGCGATACCTGTAGCGACACCGCTGGCGGGCATCCAGACCATCGGAGAACTGACAGAAATTCGGCGCACGGTCGGCCCGACCCAGCTCCGGCGCGTCAACGGCCAACGGACGCTGACACTCTCGGTAACCCCGCCTGCCGAAATGACCGTCGAGGAAGCCCTGGATACGCTGCGCAATGTCGCCGGACCAGAGCTCGGCAAGATACTGCCGGACGGTGTCAGCGTCGCCTACAGCGGAACCGCCGATCGGCTTGAAGCCGCGTTTTCAACGATGCAGGCAAATCTCGCGATCGCTGCCATTGTGCTCCTGATGATACTTGCGGCAATGTTCCGCTCGGTCTGGGATGCGCTGCTCGTCATGCTGGCCATGCCACTTGCAATTGCAGGCGGAGTCGTTGCGCTCAGAATTCTCAATCTGTTCAGTCGCCAGCCTATGGACTTGCTGACAACCATCGGATTTCTCATCCTGCTCGGGCTGGTCGTGAACAATGCCATCCTGTTGGTAATGCAAACCCGCAGTGGTGAAAAAAGCGGACTCGACCGCCATGAGGCCGTCGCCGATGCGGTGCGTATCAGGGCGCGTCCCATTTATATGAGTACGCTGACCAGTATTTTCGGGATGATGCCATTGATGCTCGTGCCCGGAGTGGGCTCGCAAATTTATCGCGGCTTGGCCACGGTCATCATCGGCGGCATGTTTGTCAGCGCCCTGTTCACGCTCATCCTGATGCCGAGCATCCTGCGCCTGCCGCCCCTGTCAATAACCGGGCTGTTTCGAAAACGCCCGGTCCCAGAAAATGTATCCGGAGCAACCGCCGATGCGTAGAAATACAAATACCCTGAACGTTTCGCCGCTACTGCTGCTCTCGCTGGTTGTTGCGCTGCCCGCGCTTGCACAGCAATCAGCGCCTGCCAGTGTCGTCCAGGTCGCCCATGTGTCGCGGACCGAACTTGCCCCAACGGTTGCCGTTCCCGGCACGGTTTTCAGCCGCAACGATCTGCAGATCACGGCCGGCGTTGCCGGTCAGCTCACTGACGTCGCCGAGCCCGGCACTTACGTCGAGAAAGGCCAGTCGATCGCCCGAATCGACAGTCGCCCCCTGCTACTGCAACGCGCCGAACAGGAAGCCTTGTTGGAGCGCGCTGAAATTAATGTCAGGCAACTTGAAAGCCAGTTGCGCCGCCAGCGCGAACTCGGCGGATCGAACCTCGTTTCCGAATTCGAGATCGAACAAACCGAAGCCAACCGGGATCTCGCAATCAGCGATGCCAACATTACCCGCGTTCGCATCCGGCAGATCGAAGACCAGATACAGCGAGCCAATATTCGCGCGCCATTCGCGGGTGTTGTGATCAGCCGCATGCGCAACGCCGGCGAAGATGTTTCGCGTGGCGAAGTGCTGGGACAAATGACCGACATCCAGAACATGGAAGTCCGTGCTTTTGTTCCTCTCAAACATCTTCCGCGGACGACGGTCGGAGACACGATCGAGATTTTTGCATCCAATGCAAATTACTTCGGCCGCATAAGGGCATTGGTGCCGACCGGTGATGTCCGTTCGCAGACTTTTGAGGCACGAATTGACCTGCCTCCCGGCGCGGCGGAAAACTGGACGGTCGGACAGCTCGTCAGCGTTGCGATTCCGATCAAGCAACGAGAACTTTCGCTGACGGTACCTCGGGATGCTTTGGTTCTCCGAAGCGAGGGTTCCTTCGTGTTTCGCATCAATGACGAGAACAAGGCCGAACGAATAAAAGTCGAGATCGGCGATTCGTCTGGCACGCTGGTTGCTGTCGCCGGCTCCCTGCTTGAAGGCGACCGGGTCGCCATTCGCGGCGCCGAGAACCTGCGTGAAGGATCTGACGTCAAGATCATGATGTCCGCTCAAGGTGCGGCGCCACAGTCATCTGCATCCGAAGGATAACCACTACACCGCCTGCCGCCGTTCGCGTTCCCGCGCTCCGATAACGACGAAACCATCCGGACCGGCACTAGTACACGGGAGGTGCGGATGGTACTTTAACGCCTCGAAAATTGGGTACTGCGCGGGAGAGGCAAATGGCGGAATCAAAGGCGAACGCTGAAAAAGAAGCGTTGGAAGCCTGGTACAAACCCTTGCTGGATCAGGTCGTGAAGGAAATGATCCGGATCAAGGCAGTGACCGGTGTCGCTGTTCAAGCGAGCCCGGCCTGGATGGTTCCGCACGACATTCTCATCGCCAAGGTCTGGGGAATGGATAATGAAGCTGACTTCGTCTGGACTATTTCTGTCGACAAGTTGATTGCGGACTATGTAGCAGGCTCGCTGGCGAAATCCCCAAGAGAGGTCGCCCGGCATTTTTCGCTGAAATGGCAACTGGATGCCGACCGGATAGCCAGCCTGGAGACAGTCAAGGCACCCGTAGCCGATGGCGGGAACAGCATGCAGGCCTATTCAAAAAAGCTGATTCAATACGCTGAAACCCTTTATGACCTGGCCGAACGTGACGACGCCTGGCAGGAGTTGCAGCCGCTTGCCGAATAATCAGAAATGACGGCCGAAGACCTGATAAATGATCCCGGCTTTCTGGCGTACAAGCTTGATTTCGAAACGGAGAACGTAGAGTTTCTACCGGTCGACCGTGATGAAATACGCCAGGTCCCGAGCCTGAAACGGGGAAATTTCGATCCAGGCAAGAAATCTCACGCGGTGCCACTCGCCAAAATTGTGGACCTGCTGCAATCGCATGAACCCGAACAGTCCGGCAGCCCTCCACAGTTTATTTTTCATACAGCCTACTGTGCATCGACGTTTCTTTCGCGTTGCCTCGATGTCGATGGCCTAAGCCTAAGCCTGCGCGAACCCCAATTAATCCTCGACGCCGCGAACGCGAAGCGGCTGCAGTGGCGTTCACGAACGACAAGCTTGGATTTCAGTCGCCTGCCCGACCTGGCTGTGAAGCTGCTGCGAAAGCACGCTACGGGATCCGAGAAACTGATCATCAAACCCATCAATTGCGTCAACAACATAATTCCCGAGTTGTTACAGGCCAGCGGCGCAACCCGCTCGCTGATGCTGTTTACCGATGTACGTAATTTCGCGCTGTCATCGCTAAGGAAAGGCGAAGGTGGCAAACAGACTGTCCGCTCGATGTTCGACTTGTTGCGCTGTGATTTTCCTCACCTCGCCAACCTGCAGTTAACACATACAATTCATATGACTGACCTGAGAATCATCATGACCCTGTGGCGATTGCAGATCGAGCAGGCGAAAGTGGCGCTTCAGGAATTCGCCGCTCGCAAAGAGATGGCGTCCCTGTACGGCGAGAACCTCATCCATCAGCCCCTGGAAGCACTGCAAGTGGTCAACGAGTATTTGCAGATTGGCCTTTCATCGCAGCAACTCACGGACATTGTCGGCAGTGACGCCCGTTTTACCGACGCGAAAAACGCGGGCCAGCGATTCAGCCTTGAGCAGCGCGAGGAACGCTACCGGAAACTCGAAGAGTACTTCGGTCGTGATCTGGATGACGGGCTCGAGTGGTTGCTTCGAAACAACCCCGGCACACAATTACGTCCTGAACTGCAGGGTGAACTCTTGAGCTGATGGCCACCCTCTCCTGCGACGCTACTCAGTCCGCAACTCATAAAGCATCGGTTGCAGGAACTCCTCATACCGCTCCCAAAGTGCCACGGAGCTTCGATACATGGGTTGGCGCACCTGCGCCGCACTCGCGGTCCTGACGACAGCCTCTGTTTTCTCGAACGTAATGCAGTTTCCCTCGAATTCGAGATCACAGGCCGACAACAGCTTCCGAATTTCCTGGTCTGGATTGGCCGTCAGGTCTTCGTAGCGTACATCGTAGATCTTGCCTGGCAATGCCGCGTGCCAGTGCTGCATCAGCTCGCTGTACAGATTATAGAATTGCGCAATACTCTTGAGCTCGTACGCAAATCGATAATTACCGGTTGTGAAGTTCTGTTTGAATATTGACAGGCAGGTATCCCGCGCGTCCCTGACACAATGAATAATCTTCGCGTTGGGTAAGGCGACACTGATGATTCCAATCATCATCATGTTAAACGGCATCTTGTCGGTTACGCGTTGGGCGTCATTATTGAGTATCGCGAGCTGCTGAAGATAGGTCGCTCCAATCTCATCGAAAATGCCGGGCGAGTAAGTATCCAGCGCCTGGTACTCAAAATTGTTGGCCGCATTGAGGAAGCGATTGGTTCCCAGCCCGAATAGGGTATCGAGCTCACCTGCACCGTACACACTCGAATGGCTGGCGATGATTTTTTCCACCAGTGACGTTCCTGAACGGGGCATGCCGAGAATGAAAATTGGACGACTGGACGATTGGCCGGTTGCTTGCAGCTTGCTCAGGCCTTCCCGGCTAAAGCATTCGATAATGCTCCTCATCAGCGACCGGTCGCTTTCAATGTCGTAGTGAAACTCCGAGCGCCTCAGGTCATTGCCGGACTGAAGATAGCCAAACGCTTCGGCGTAATCTCCAAGGTCCTCAAACGCCTTCGCCAAGCCAAACGCGAGGTGTATTTTTGCGTCCTTGGGAAGATTCTCTTTCTGATACAAACCGAGCATTTGATCGATATGCGGGTCCGACCGGTCGCGGTATTTATGAATACCGGAATAAGTGAAATGTGCCTGCGTGTAGTCCGGTTGCTGCTTCATTATTTGTTGGTAAAGCGTCGATGCTTCGGCCAGTTTTCCTTGCGATTTCAGAATATTGGCGAGCATGTACTTCGCAATATGGAAATACTCGTGGTCGGACAGGACATGTCGGTAGGTCCTGGCCGCCCTGTCGAGGTCACCGGCCAGTTGATAACTGTCCGCAAGATGCATCTGGGCCTCAAGAAAGCCCGGGTCGATCGCGAGTGCCTTTTTCCACAGCGAATCCGCCTCGTCCCGGCGCCCGGACTGCGCGCAAATCGATGCGAGCCGGCAGAAAAGTTCGGGGGTTCTGATCTTGTCAGCAATCAGGGCACGATAGGCGGCCTCAGCTGCCTCCAATTGTCCGACCGAATGCGCGTGCACGGCCTGTTGAAGCCTGGCTTTTTGCTGGCTGGATACCGGCGGTCGCAGCTTGATCGCCTTAATGCGCTTTTTGCCCGACTGTTGACGTTTATTTGCCATCGCTAGCCACCCTCGGCCTTCGACGACACATCAATTCCCGGCGGCATCGTCAGTTTGCCCAACCGTCATCCTGAGCGGCTCCAGAAAGGCCTCGTAGTTTTTCCAGTGCTGCAATGCATCCGAATACAGTGGTTGACGTACCTGCTCGGCGCTGGGTGTGGACACCGCTCGCTCGTTCAGATGAAAACTGAGGCACGCCTCTTCAAACTCCAGGCCGCAATAGTGAAGCATCGTCGAGACTGTCGCATCAAAATCTGCAACCAGGTCTTCGTACTGCACTGTCAGAATCTGGCCGGGCAGTACCGCATGCCAATAATCCATGAGTTGGATGTAGTCATTGTAGTACTTTCCGATCGTTTCAAGGTCGTAGGAAAACCGGAAGCTGTCGGCAAAAAACTGTTTGTAGATACTCCAGCCACTCGCCATTGGATTGCGGCGTATGTCGATAATTCGAGCGTTGGGGAACAGCGTTTTGATCAGGCCGATGTGCTGAAAGTTGTGCGGCGCCTTGTCAATGAAGCGCGGTGCATGCTGGCGGTATTGCCGCGCAAAATCGAGGTATCTTTGCGCAAGGTCACTTATCTGCTGCGCACCCAGGTGAACCATTGCCAGTGGGTATTGCCGCTGCTCCACCTGAGGCTGACTCGGGTCGCTCACATCACGAACGATGGACACGATCTCGTCAAGTTCTTGCGTTGCATCGACCTGGCTGTGGCTGGCGAGGATCTGCTCAAGCAGCGTGGATCCGCTGCGGGGCAAACCAACGATAAAGATCGGTGCATCCGTATCGTTGCCGGCCGCTCTCCTGTCGGAGAAATACTCTTGGGTAAAAACTGTGCTAAACAGCTCGTTCTGACCGGAGTACGGCGATGGGCGAAGCGCAGCATACTCGGTGTTCGCCGCATTGTAGTACTCGAAGCTCTTCGCGTACTGGCCGGCATCTTCGTGCGCTTTACCGAGAGCAAACTGAATCAACACGCTGTTTAATGGCTTGAGCTGCCCGGACAACTGCAGCGCCGACATCGCGGCGATCTCGGCCTCGGAAAACCGGTAGGTCTTCATGTCGGCAAGCTCCCAGTAAGCCTGACCCGACGTCGAGTCAGCTTCAATAGCCTGCTGATAGCAATTCGTCGCAGCAGCTGAGTCACCAATCGTTTTCAGCAGTTTCCCCAGGGCCAGCAAACGCAACGCTTTCTTATCGTCAAGCGTTACCAGCACCCGGTAGAGCTCAATAGCCTCGTCAAATCTTCCCAGGTAATAGAGTAATTCCGCTTTAAGGTCGTACACCTCGATTTTTTCCGGCGCAAGGTCGATCAGTTGCTCACACTGATCAAGCGCCTCACGGTATCGACGACTGGCAAGCAGGGAATAAGCGTAGTCGAGCCTGAGGCCGGCTTCACGTGGTCGCGTTTCGACGCAACGCGCGAGCGTTGATGTACTGAACTCGTAATGGCGGAACTGTCGCGCGATCCGCGACAACAGTCGCAGCGTGCGAACCTCGTTCGGCACCAGCTGCAGCAATTGCCGGCACATTCCGTCAGCGGCCTGGAAGTCGCCTTTCATGTACGCCTGTTCAGCAGTAAGCAACCGGGCATTGAATGTCTGAATCATCTTCAGTTGGTTCAGCGCATCCTGGCTCGCGGCATTCTGCCCGGCTTGCTTCAGGATTTCGCCCAGCTGTTTCCAGCTCTCGACAATCTCGGGCCTGGTCGCCGTAACGTCGTTGAGTAACCCAATTGCCGCGTCGTACTCCTCGTTTCGGGCAAGAATTTTCGCGAGCTCCACTTTCGCTTGCGCCGCATCCGGACGGTGATCGATCAGTCGTTCGAGTGCCTGCCTCGCTTCCTGGACTTCATCGCAAAGCAGGTGGCAGCGCGCAAGGAGTAGCAACTTGCCCGAGTCCGGCGGAGTCTCATCCAATGCGTCGCCGAGATCACGTTTTACATTGGCGACGTCTTTGGGCAGCTGAGCTGCAAGTTGATTCAGGGACTTGTTCTTAAGGTGTGCTTCGAGCATGAATAACCTGTCAGTGACCTTGCTGCGCTTGTGGCTTATCCAGCCGAATGAAGTCGATCCAGCCAGTAAAAATCATTTTCTCATGTGTTTCCGATACGACGCCTCTGTGCATGTGAGTCATATCAGTCGGCCAGATTATCAGGTCACCCTTAATGCACTCCGTTACCAGTCCCTGGTGCGGGAACTCAGTGCCACCGTTCGGCGTGTCGGTCAAATACAGCATCCAGACCAGGGCACGATGAGCGTACTCGAGCGCATCCCTTTCGCAATGGATTGCCGGATAGCCGCCGCCCGGCGGATACTTTTGAATATTCGAGACTTTCGAAAAGCCAACAGGTCCCATGCCGGTTGCGCCGGTATCAAAATAGTACTTGTCGAGGTACTTGCTGACACACACTTCAAGCTGCTGAAAGAATGGCTCAAAGCTCCCATAGAGCTTCACTGGAATACTCATATCCATCGAGTCTTTCATGCTCTTGTCAATTCGAGCGGTTTCGCCCAATCGGCCTGGCCGGGCAAGATGCTTGTTTATGTCATATAAACCAATGATTTTGTCGCAGACTTCCGGGTCGATCTTGTAGGTTTCGATGAACGTTTTTTGAGTCATGCGGCGGCCTTTTCGGGGACGAAAAGTATACACCATGGCCCGCAACCCGAATACACAGGGACATCACCATCAGCGAGTGGCAACTATTCTCTCTGATAGCAGTCCATACACTGCAGAGCGCCATGCATTCAATTGGAAGGCGGGCAAGATGCACAGCAACAAGAAAACATTTCTGCTATCGATATTGCTCGGCCTGCTAAGTGCCTGCGCGAGTCCGTCAATCGTTCCGGATCAGCCTGTCATCTCGACTGCAGATCTGTTGCGTGCAACGCCGCTGGCCGGAGGTACCGATGTTCCCGACCTGCCTGATATCGCGGTACTTGCGGTAAGTGCTGACATGCGAGATTTCCTGGATCAGCATGTCAATCGCCAGCACGGACGCACACTGAAACTACACGAATTGCTGCAGGCAATAATCACAGAAGGTCGTTTCGGACTCGAGTATGACGAAACGACGAGGACCGCGCAGGAAACGTTTGCAGCGCGCAGGGGAAACTGCCTGTCGTTTACCAATCTGTTCGTTGCCCTGGCTCGCGAAGTCGGCATCAACGCCACCTACCAGGAAATTGACATTCCGCCGAACTGGTCTCATGAAGGTGGCGTCTATATGTTGACACGCCATGTCAACGTCATTGTTGAAACGGGAGGCAGTAACGTCAGGGAGGTCGATTTTAATATTGACGACTTCCAGAGCAGCCACAACCGGAAGCTTATCTCCGATGCCAGGGCACTGGCACACTACTATTCCAACATCGGTGCCGAGTTCCTGCAGCAGGATAAGCCGATCGAGGCTTTGCGATATTTTCGAAAAGCGGCTGCCAGCGATGAAGATTTTGCGCCGGTTTGGAGCAACCTGGGTGTGTTGTACTCACGGGCGAAACATTTCGACTACGCCGAAGCGGCTTACCTGCAGGCGCTGAGACTAAATCCCGGAGAGCTTGTTGCAATGAGCAACCTGGGTCAGCTTTACCAGTTTCAGGGAAAGCACGAGCTCGCCAATCAGTATTACATGCAGAGCAATCAGCATCGCCTGCAAAACCCCTACTATCGATACCATTTGGCACGTGAAGCGTTTCTTGGCGAAAACTATGCGACGGCAATCAAGCACCTTAAGTATTCGCTACAGAAGAAAAAAAGTGAAGATTCCTTTTACTTTCTCATGGGCTTGAGCTATCTCGGCAAAGGTGATGCAGTGGTTGCCCAGCGCTACTTAAGAAGAGCCGAAGAAATCGCTGCAGACGACGGGCTCAAACGCAGCTACCACAACAAGATCGAGCGCCTGTTCGAATCCGGCTGATGGCCTTCTCGCCAGATCAACCGAATTTCTCGAGGCTCGAGGCGACCAACTCCGAATCCGCGGCAAGACCATCCATCCATGTCATGGCGTCACGAATCTCACCTGAAAATGCCGATCTTGAATTCGCCAGAATGGCGGCACGAGTATCCGCGTTGTATTCATGTTCGGGTGCTTTTGAATAAGTTCGCAGGACATCGCTTTGTATTGCACTCTCAATATTCCCGCTATCCGTCGCGATACCCAGAAAGTCCGCTGTCGATCTGAGCGTCTCAGCAGGCTGTGCGATGAAAACCTCGAAGTCGAGTGGCAGGATGTCGCCAGCTTGCGCGTCGAGCGAGCTCACTGCACTGACTGTTTCGCTCAGCCAGCTCAGCGCTGCGAGCTGACCCGGATTCAACTCATGCAGGACCAGTTCAAGTCCGGTTGCCTGCTTCAGGCGCTGCAGCCTGATCTGCGCGAAGCCTTTCAGGTCCTGAAGTGCATTCTCTCCGGCGAGCAAGGTTGTAATGTGCGTCTCGGGGCGATTGAAAACGAACACGAATCGCGCCCCGGGAACGACGGATCGAATTGCTGGCAACAGGTCGGTACAAATACTCGTCGCCTTAACCACGGTATGGTCGGCACCGCGACTCCACATTTTTGAAAGAACCTGCAGCCGTTCAAGCAGCGACTCATGAGAAAGAAACGAGCGTCCCTCGGCCGCATCGGCCAAGTCCTGCGCCAGCACTCGAAGCGGCAGTGGCTCACGCAGACTTTGCGTGGCTTCCAGCCGCTGAAGCAATCGTGACAATAACGTCGACCCGCAGTGCCCGACATGAAAAATGTAGCTCGGCGGATTGCCGAATGGCGTCTTCTCAAAAATATCTGCGATCGCCTGCCAGGCAATCCAGGTTCCCCTGGTTGTCTGCTGCAATACTCGCTGATCGAGAAAGCTCGCCGCGCGAATCTCATCGGCACTCAGCTCGACAAGCAACACATTGTCGTTGATCAGGTTCAGACTGTGCGGAAATATGTCGGCGCGCTCGGGCAGATTATTGGTCCAGTCGGTGAGCGAGTTCGATGCATTCATATGGAGAAATTCTCGTGTCTATAGTGCTGGTGTTTCACGCGATACGCAGATTGTACGTTGAGCGGGTATATAATTGACTTGAGTATGAAGAAAACTTAGTTTTCTCATCCCCGCACCGCAACCCACGAAGAAGCGACGATCATGATACTAGAGATCCATGACTTCCTGAGCCCGACAGAACTTCAGCGCCTGCAGCAAATTGGCGCAGAATCGACCTTTCTCGACGGCCGCCTGAGCAATCCCCACAACAAGACCAAGAAAAACGAGCAGATTGATCATTCGGCACCCGGCTACCAGGAATCCAGTCAACTGGTGGCCAACGCCATGCTGCGTCATGAAGGTTTTCGCGACTTTGCAATGCCGAACAAGATTGCACCGCCCCTGATGTGTAAGTACGAGGTCGGTATGGCCTATGGTGCACATTCCGACGTCGCACTATTGCCACTTAAGAAGCTCCAGATGGTGTTGCGATCGGATATATCGATAACGGTTTTCCTGAATGACCCGGCAAGCTACGACGGCGGCGAGCTGGTACTGCATCTCGAGAGCCGCAAGGTACCCATCAAGCTTCCGGCCGGCGGCCTCGTCGCCTATCCATCCACATTGCTGCATGAAGTTGCCGAAGTCACGCGTGGTCAGCGCCTGGTGGCAATTACCTTCGTCGAGAGCCAGATTATTGACGAACGGCAGCGCCACATGATTTACAGTCTCGGCGAGGTATCGGCGCTGGAAGGGCTGACGATGAAACCGGAGAATCGACTGCGCCTGGACCTCGTTCGACAAAACCTGATCAGAATGTGGTCCTGATTCCGGTTCGCTATTTCTTCTCGGGAAAAAACGTCTTGAGCACGTCATCCAGCAATGGGGTCCAGTTTCGCCAATTGTGCCCTTCCCGTACAACGAAATAAGTTACGTCATACCCTTTTCGATCCAGCACACGTTTGAATCGCTTTACCGATGCCAGATTGTCGTTCTGAGTCCCCGCACTAAGAAATATCTTCAATGGAAGTAAATCTCGCTCTTCGTAAGACTCACTCACGACATCGACATGATCACTGCTAGCCGGCGATTGCATACCGATTCCGGAAAAGATATTCGAAAGCATCAGCCCGAAACACGCGCTGTTCAGGCCACCAAACGAAATGCCGAGAATTGCCCGATCTTCACGTGACAGGCTGACCGGCTCATCTCGGCTAATCGTTGGGACAAGTTCGTCGGCGAAAAAAGCCGCAAAATCGGCGTTGCACATGAACTGAGCATTGCGGCGGTCGACTTCAAGCCTGTCGGGATTTCGACTGTCCAGAAAAACGACAAGTACCGGCGCAACAACCCCGGCGTCAATAGCCTCATCCAATACGGGTTTGAATCCGCCTTTTTCAAGATACCTCTGCCCATCCGTAACATAGAGGGTTGGCAGCTGGTCGTCCGCCGACGTGCCCGCCGGCCGGTAAACACGATACTGTAAGTCGTAACCCAGGTGCTCGCTGAATATTCTCTGGTTTGCGCCAAGCATCCCTTCGGACGCAGCCGATCCGGCAGTTGCCAACAACGCCATCAGTAAATATAAAAATCGCATTCGCTTCATGATCTAACGCACTCGTTTCACACGGGTCGACTTGCCCGTTTCGGCAACCAGGAAGTAGGAGCCGAGCATCCCCGACTTGATTTCCGCTTCGAAAGGCACTGGCAAATTCCAGCTTCCCTTGCTGCTCTGTTTCCAGACGTTGCCATCGGATGTATGGAAGAAATAAATGCCGTTCGCAGCTTTTTGGATATCGACGATTGTTACTGTTAGCTGGTCGATCGAAACGACCGGTTCTGTTTTCCTGATTCCGAAATTTTCTTTTTGAACCTGCTGCAATTGCTTCTGGCTGAATACCTGACCATCGGCAATTGTGTCGTAGCAAAGCAGACGCTCGGCGTCAGCCTTGATTTCCCTGCAGCCCTCGATTTCGGTGATGGCTACAAATTCTTCGGCCAGGGCCGCCTGCCCAAGGACGAGCGGCGCCAGAACTGTCAGCAACAGACGATACGAAGTCGGGAATATTCGTTGAACAGAAGCATGATTCATGAAACTTATTCCTGAAATTGTGTCCAAAAGTTTTTCCATAAGTGCTTTTTTTGCAATGTTTGCGGACCGGGTCGGACAGCGCGGACGAAGACTATCAAATCAGCGCAGCGCGATCAGCTGCATATGCGAAACAAGTCTATATGACGTGTGGGTATATTGTTGATTTTTATACATATTACCGAGAGATCGAAACGCGGGCCCGGTCCACAGCGTCCGCGGCAATTGCTCCATTCGTGCAAGGACTCTTGTTAAACTACGCGTTGCATTTTGTCATCGTTACCAAGGTGTACTCATGATCAAGAATAAACTTTCCCTTGCTCTCGCATGGTGTGGACTCCTGCTGGGCTCCGTTTCGGTAAACGCCGCCGAATTGGACGTTCCCGAACCCTTCCGGGGCTTTGACAACACGTCAACCTACAAGATTAGCTACGATGATCTGACAGCAGTATTGAAGGCGGTGGTTGTCGATGTGGGTCGCTCAACCCGGGAGGTTGCCGGGCAGGCTGAAGTCAAGACCGGGACGCGCGCACGTGCCAAGGTAAAACGCCTCACAGCCAACGAAGGCAACAAGTTTTACTACGAAACATTCAAGGACAATGAAGCCAGTCGCCAGTATCTTCAAAAAATACAGGCGGAACTGGAAGCTCTGCCTACAGAAGCACCGCTGAAGTATTTTTCGCGTGACGAGCAGCTCGCCTACTGGCTCAATCTCTACAATGTCACGCTGCTGAACCAGATCATCGCCGAGTATCCGAAACGCGACTTGAAAAAGCTGTTTCGTGCCAAGGACTCCATCCTGGACAGGAAGCTGCTCACGGTTGCCGGAATCCCGCTGAGCCTGAATGACATCCAGTTCACGATCCTGAAAGAAAACTATGACAGCAACCCGCTGATTCTGTACGGCCTGTACCAGGGCTATGTTGGTGGTCCCGATATTCGTAAGACCGCCTACACCAGCGCCGATGTCTATTACGCGCTGGAAAACAACGCGCGGGACTTCATCAACTCCAATCGCGGCACCTTTAGCCGGGACGCGCGAACCTTCCGCGTTTCAAGCTTCTACGATCGCAACCGGGCATTTTTTCCGAATTTCGAGACCGATCTGACCGCACACCTGATGCACTACCTGGAAGGCAGCGAGCGCGGCGAACTGCAGGCCGCAAGTTCACTGAAGCCGGATATTCATGACTGGACCGTCACCGATATGGGTGGCACCCACAGGGACACCGGTGGCAGCCTGGCCGACAGCCGTGCGGCCCTGCTGGGATCAATGCAAAGCACAACACCGGATCCAAACAACCCCGGACAACTTTTGGGCGCGACGGTTGGCTCCGGATCCAGCTACGCTGCAGCAAAAGGACAGAAGCTGACACGATATGACCCTGAACTGCTGATCAAGCTTCAGACAATCAACGAGAACCGCATGAATGAGAATCAGCGCAACGCCAATGTCACGATTGAGGAACTCGAAGACGATGCGGAAGCATCGGACAGTGCACCTGCACCGGAAAGCGACGACAACAACTAGACCTATAGAAAATCAAGTCGGGGGAGAAGCAATGAAGAAGATATATTCGTCGGTAGTTCTGATCGGTCTCGCGATGCTCGGCAATGTGGCGGCCAGCGCTGCCGAGTCGAGCGTTCCCGAGCCCTTCCGGGGATTCGACAATACCTCCAAGTATTCGATCAACTATGACGACCTGACCGGTTTGCTGAAGGCGGTGGTTGTCGATGTCGGCCGGTCGAGCCGGGAAATTGCCGAACCACCGAAGACCAAGACTGGAACGCGTACACGCGCCAAGGTAAAGCGGCTCACTGCCAATGAAGGCAACAAGTTCTACTACGAAACGTTCAAAGACAGTGAAGAAAGCGCAGAGTACCTGCGCGGCATTCAGGAGAATCTCGCACAGCTGCCGTCCGAGGCGCCGCTGAAATATTTCTCGCGTGACGAACAACTGGCCTACTGGCTCAATCTCTACAATGTCACATTATTGAATCAAATCATCGCGGAATATCCGAAACGCGACTTGAAGAAACTGTTTCGCGGAAAGAATTCAATTCTCGACAAGAAATTGCTCACGGTCGCGGGCATCCCACTGAGCCTGAACGACATTCAGTTTACGATCCTGAAAGAAAACTACGACACTAGCCCGCTGGTTCTGTACGGCCTGTACCAGGGCTACGTCGGCGGGCCGGATATTCGCAAGACCGCCTACACCGGCGCGGACGTCTATTACGCCCTGGAAAACAATGCCCGGGATTTCATCAACTCGAACCGCGGTACTTTCAGCCGGGACGAAAGAACATTCCGGGTGTCGAGCTTTTACGACCGCAACCGGGCGTTTTTCCCGAATTTCGAAGCCGACCTGACTGCGCACCTGATGATGTACCTTGAAGGCTACGAACGGAATGAGCTGCAGGCGGCGAGTTCATTGAAGCCGGACATTGACGACTGGACAGTCACCGACATGGGCGGCACTCACCGGGAGATCGGCGGTAGCCTGGCCGACAGCCGGGCAGCGTTGCTGGATTCAGTTAAAGGCACGACACCCGCGGATGGTGGCGGCGTCATGGCGGCCGCAGCCGGCTACGGCTCGACTTCGATGGCGGCAAAAGGCAAGAAAATCAGCCGTCTCGATCCCGAGTTGCTCGAGAAACTGGTCAAGATCGACGAGGATCGCATGAACGAAAACCAGCGAAATGCCAGCGTCACGATTGAAGATGTGGAGGACGATGACGAATAGACCATTAAATTCAGTCGCTTAAATCCTCATGGAACTCTACGTGGCGATCTGCATCTAAAATTTGAGTACAAAGAGCCACTCGCCGGCTTGGCGCTCGAAAACGGCGAGCAATGTGTCGGGGGAGTGCGCATGATGAAGCAGGTCAGACCAGCTATTTTCGTTCTTTTTGGGTTCTTTACCTCGCAGGCCTTTGCAAACGAGCCCGTTGTTCCGGAGCCCTTTCGCGGTTACAACAACGCGTCGAGCTACATGATCAATTACGACGACCTGACCGACTTACTGAGCACGGTCGTCGCCGACACCGGACTTTCCGACCGGGAGATTGCCAAGCCCCCCAAAGCCAAGACCGGCACCCGAATGAAACCGAAGGTGCAACGGCTGACCGTCGACGAGGGCAATCGATTCCTGTACGAAGCCTTCAAGGACAACGAGGCGAGCCAGCAGTATCTGCGCGACATCCAGGCGAGCCTGGAAAAGGTCCCGGACGACATACCGCTGGAAGAATTCTCACGCGAAGAACAGCTTGCCTATTGGCTGAATCTCTACAATGTCACCGTCCTCAACGAAATAATCGCTGTCTATCCAAAGCGCAACCTGAAGAAACTGTTCCAGGGCAAAAACTCGATCCTGTCCAAGAAAGTGCTCACCGTGTCCGGCATTCCGCTAAGTCTCAACGATATTCAATTCACGATTTTGAAGCAGAACTACGACAGCAATCCGTTGATACTCTACGGCCTCTACCAGGGCTACGTCGGCAGCCCAAATATTCGCAAAACAGCCTATACAGGATCGGACGTGTACTTCGGACTCGAGGAAAATGCCTACGAGTTTATTAATTCGAATCGCGGCACTTTCATTCGGAGTGACGAAGACACCTTCCGCGTATCGAGCTTCTATGACCGGAACCGGGCGTTTTTCCCCGACTTCGAACCGCAGTTGGCCGAGCATTTACTTGAGCACCTGGCCGAAGGGACAGAGCGATACAAGATCCAGACTGCGTCCGCGATTGAACCCGACATCGACGACTGGACCGTCACCGACCTCGGTTATGGCCGACACGAGATCGCCGGGAGCTTCGCCTACAACCAGGCTGCAATGCTGGATGCCTACCAGGGTCCGCGGCGGCGGGATGGTGGAATTTTGGTGGCTTCCGTCGAGGTCAAGCGGGCGAAGAAGAAAGTCGAAGAAGAAGAGGACGACGTTACACTTGAGGACCTGGAAGAGTATCCGCTTGGGCAGGGTGCACGCCCCGAGGAAATCACGACCGGCGAAATTTCCGAGCTTCCGGAATCTGCGGAATAGCTGATCGCGGTCGACTTAGTCGTCCGGATCAGACCCGAAAGCCTCGACAAACTGCTGACGGTAGTTCTTCCAGCGCCCCACTGAATTCGCGTGCAGCGGCTCACGAACCTGCCAGACACTGGCTGTTCGAACACTGTTTCGTAGCTCGTGAAAGGCGAGGCAACACTCGTCCCACTCCTCGCCCAGCCACTCCAGCAGCTCAGGCACTATTTGTCTCGGCCGCTGCACGAGATCCTCATAGCGTACCCGTTTGATATCGGCGCCAAGTAAGGATTCCCAATGGTCGATCAGGCTGGTCTGAAGTTCAATGTAATGCCGTATATTCACAAGCGTCGTTGCATAGGCCTGACTGGGCCCCAGTCGTACTGAGTAAATCGATGTTGCGATATCGCGCCAGTCGCGCTCTGTGACAATGAATTTTGCTGTCGGCAGAACAGCTTTGATCAGGCCGATGTACAGGAAATTATCGGGACGCTTGTCCGTTGGCCTGGCATCGCCACCATGCAATGCGTTCATTTGATCTTCGTGCTGCTGCCGCCAGGCACGAAGCTTGTTTGTGTCTAAGCGTTCCATGCCATTCGGATAGCCGGGAAACTCCCTGGCAATCAGTCGTGGGAAAAATTCGCTTTCTCCGCCGGCAATGAAACGCGGGTGCGATGCGAGAATTTGTTCGAGCAGCGTGGATCCACTTCGAAACATTCCGCAGATAAAGACCGGCGCGTCGGCCGAGTCTTCGACTTGCTCTGGCGAGCTGCAGTTGCCCATCGAAGTGATTCGCTCGAAATGACTTTCGACAGTTTTTGGGTTGTAGGCAGGCGATGCTTTTTCATCAAGTGCGTTTCCCCTGGAAAAGCGAGCCCATGCGGAATCGAAATTTTGAAGCTGCTCGTATGCCTTGCCCAGTGCAAACTGAACGTCGCTACTCGAGCTTTTCTCGGCAGCCGCCTCGAGACGGGCCAGCAGCGGATCGTCTTGTCGCGTAAACACCTGCGTATCAGCCAGTCGCGCCAGCGCCGCATCATTGCCGGCATCCAGTTTAAGGCATCGCTCGAAGTTCTGCCTGGCCTCGTCACGGAGGCCTTGCTGTTCATAGAGATTGCCCAGGTTGTAGTACGCACTGGTGTATTCCGGGTTGAGCGCCAGGGCGGACTCCAGGTGCGTCCTGGCCTTGTCGGCCGCCTGCAAATGATCCATGTAGATATTCGCAATATTGAGATGCACCTCCTCGGGGGCATCGATTCCCAGTTTCAGCGCCTGCTCATACTGTCGTATTGCGGCGGTGAACTGACCATCTTTGGCCAGGTTGTAGGCATAGTTGAAACTGGCGTAGGCGGAACCGGGGTGTGTCGCAAGGTAGTTTTTATACGCCTTGAGCAGGTGGCCAAGCGGGTAACGCTTTTGCCGCATGTAGAGGGCTACACGATCAATCGCGGGCAGATCTTTTTTGACATGGATCAGGAGCTGTCGAAGCTGATCCAGTGCACCGGCGACGTTGTTCAGGCTTTCCAGTGTCCGAACCTGGAGCCAACGGGCATCCACGTTGTTCGGGTGCCGTTCGAGAAGGCTTGATAACAGTGCCGTGGCCTCATCAAACTTTTGTTGTCTGATCGCGCTTATGGCCTTCTGCATGTCTGTTTGAATCGTCATTGCTGCAAGGGATGTTGCCTCGTTTGGCGCTCGCGCGAAACCATTTTCTGTCGCCCAAAAAGAAAGCGGGCCATAAGGCCCGCTTTCTGTACCACTTGTTTCAGAATTGCTTAGAAACGTACGGTTGCTTTGGCGTAGATGAAACGACCCAATGTGTCGTAGAAGCCTGCAATCGTGTTGGCGTTGGTTGTCAGAGTACCACCAACCATCGGCGGCTCTTCGTCCAGAACGTTGTTGATACCGAAGGTGATGTCATGGTTATCCATGAACTGGAATACACCGTTCAGATCGAAGTAGCTCTGAGACTTGGACATTTCCGCCTGGGCGATTGTGTCGGTAGAACCGTCATAATCAACGCCCTGGAAGTAACGCCATCTGCCTTCCACGCTCCAGGTTTCATTGGAGTCATAGTGCACGGAAACCGTGTGACGCCATTCCGGAGACGGGTAGCAACGTGTGCTGATCAGGCCAACGCAGTCGTAAGCAGAGTTAGGATCTGCCGGCAACGGTGTCGTTTCCTTGGTGAGCATGTAGGTACCGATCAGGTCGGTTGTCCATGTGCCACCCCAGCCTTCGATTGCCCAGCTTGCAGCAACGTCAACACCTTCCCACTTGTTGGAACCGAGGTTGATCGTCGTATCGAAGACGTAGCCCTGGGTACCCTGCCAGAGACTGCCACCCGCGTTACGTACAACCTGGTTACACAGGATGCCGTACAGGCCACACTGCTCGAGAATCGTCGTGGCACCAATGTTGTTGATGGTGTCCGTGATCTCGATGTTCCAGTAGTCGAACGACATCGTCAGGTTGTCCATCGGATCGATGACGAAACCAATCGTTGTGGTGTCAGCTTCTTCCGGCTGGAGGTTCGGGTTGCCACCGAAGATGCCGTTGTACTGACCGGCAGGGCTCGCGGTGATGTTGCCGTACTGTGCTGCAGAAACACCCAGGTTGGCACATTGAGCTGCCGTGTAGGTCGGTGTTGCACCGGCACATGGGTCGCTGCCACTCCAGAGACCGAGAGCCTGCGTTGAGAACAGCTCAGATACGTTAGGTGCACGTACTGCGCGGTTGAAGCCTGCGCGTACACGAACCAGGTCAACCGGCTGCCAGTCGAGGCCGGCACGGTAGGTGCTGGCGCCGCCGCTGGTGTTGTAGTCCGAATAGCGGTAGGCGAGGTCCATCGTCAGGTTCTCAGCGCCTGGCTTGCCGGAAAGCAGCGGGATGTTGGCTTCGGTGAAGATTTCCGCGGTCGTGTAACCACCGTCAACACCCGGTGTCGGTCCACCCTGGCCAAGCAATGAACCCTGGGAGAAGACAGAGTCCGAAACGCGCTGGTAGTTCTCGTCACGATGTTCGAAACCGGCAACAAGCAGGATCGAATCATCAGCACCCGGGAAACTAAAGCCGGTGTCACCCGTTACGAACACGTTGAAGAGTTCGGTGGCGGTTTTGCCGGTTGCAACAGCCGTACCGGTCAGACCATTGGCCATTGCCGGCGTTACGCCATTGTAGGTGAAGACTTCGTAAGGAATACAACCCGGGGTTGCGGCACAAGCGGCGCCATCAACGGCAACTCTCACTGGCGGTGCGAAAAAGTCATTGACGTAAGCGAGGCTTGATGCGGTCGATCCGTACAGGAACGATGCGTCGTAATCCCAGTTGTCGTTGATTGCGCCCTTGATGCCGGCGACAACACGGTAGCCGTCATGCTCAAAGTTACTGGCACGAGGACCGCCTTCGACATTTCGCTTGCCGATGTAGATGCCGTATTCGTTCGCACCCGGGAACAGCGCATCCAGTGAATCCTGGAATGCCTGCGGCCAAACGCTGTTACCTGCCGGCAGGAAGTATTCTTCAGCGAAGAAGGTACCCGATTCTGCGATCTGACCTTCTGTGCGGTCCGTTGCGAAAGTAGCTTCAGCGTAAACGATCGCGTTCTCATTCATCTCGTAGTCGATGAACGTACCGAATGACCAGCGCTCGTCAGGACGCATGAAGTGGTTGATCGGCGCGTAGTTGTAAACGTTGCTGCCGTCGTACGGAGCAAGCGAGCCGTCCGGCTGCAGCGACAGGAACTGTGACTGGCTGTAGTCAGATACGCCGTTTACGGCCGGTGAGATGAAGAAGTTGGGAACAATCGCGTTCGCCGAACCACCGCAAGACGTTGAGCTGTTGCTCAATGCACAACTTGAGTAGTCGCGTGAAGCCTGCAGCAACTCTTCGTTGTCGCGCCAGGTGATGTAGGCCGTTGCATTACCGCGACCGTCTGCGAAATCGCTACCCAGGACCAGGTCGATATTGTAGGTCTGTCCGTCAAGGCCCGAGCTTCCTGTGGGGTAATCGAAGTTACGCGCGTCCATCAAGCCCGTAATGTAGCTGTTGTCATTGTCATGCTGGTAACCACTGGCACCAATGCTGAGTTCAACACCGTCCATACGACGCATGATGAAGTTGACAACGCCGGATACGGCGTCAGCACCGTAGGTAGCGGATGCGCCACCGGTCAGTACTTCGATTCGCTCAACCATCGCGGCCGGAATCTGGTTGACGTCTACAGAGTTTGTAGAAACGCCACCCGGCTGCATGCGACGGCCGTTCATCAGCACGAGGGTACGGTTAGCACCGAGTCCGCGCAGATCGATTGTCGCAGTACCCGTAATACCATTGGCGTCGAATGAATGCTGCGCCGTCTCAACGGAAGGCAGGCTGTTCAGCAGATCTTCCACTCGCGTCAAACCGAGCTGGGCGATGTCTTCTGATCCCATTACCGTCACGGGGCTGGTACGACCAAAGCCGTCTTCAGTCACGATACGTGAACCGGTGGTTACGATTTCCTCTATGGGTGCGGCACCATCTTCAGCGTCTTGCGCGACAGCACTGCCGAGTACGCCGAAAGACGACACTCCGAGTGCAGCGGCAACCGCTGATGCCAAAGGCTTACGATTAAACATGTTTATCCCCTAAATAAGTTTGGAATCTTGCAATCCCGAAAATCTATCCCGGACGCTTAATCGCTTCGCAATTACGCCACGTAGCAAAAAAGCCTCAGATAGGATTGCGACGATGCTAGCGCAACACGCCTGAAAGCTCAACAGAATGTGACCAAATTGACACATGCATTTGCTTATATGAAAAAAGTAGTTAATAAACATGCGTTTACGTTGTTGCTTTTTAGCAAATGTCACTTGTCGGTGCATTATCGCCTCGTTTTCCGGTATTTCTGTTGCATTAATGAAACGATGGCGCTTCGCCCGGGTTTTGCAGGCTCTCGCCTCTGGGTCGCTAAAGTCCTCGGCTCCGGCCGGTTTCGTGTAAATTCACGCCATGCCATTTAGCCCCCGCACGACCCGACTGCTGATCCGGATTCTGATCAATGCCGCCGTGCTCTCGCTGTTTGCGACGCATGTCACAAGCAGCCCGCGCTTTGAAATTATCGACCGGGTGGAACATTACCTCTACGACGTTCGTGTGCGCCTGACGCTGCCGGGCGGCGTTGACGACCGCATCGTGATTGTCGATATCGATGAGGCGAGCCAGGTTCAACTCGGGCAGTGGCCCTGGGAGCGCGTGACGCTTGCGCGCATTGTCGACCGGCTCTTCGACGACTATGGCATTCGAGCGCTCGGCTTCGATGTCCTGTTTGCCGAAGCCGGCCGCAGCGGCGGCAATGATGCATTCGCCGAATCGTTTATTGCACGGGATGTCGTAACCGGCTTCGTTTTTAAGGATTCCATCGCCGCCAATGAGCCGGAGTTCACCGGCAGCCTGCCGCCACCGATCATTCCGAAAGACGACCTGGCTGGATTTTCCGTGCCATTTGTTGAGGCCAGGGGATTCACCGGAAGCCTCAGAGAATTGCAGGACAATGCGGCCGGCGGCGGTTTTTTCGATTCTCCGCTGATCGATTCGGATGGCGTTTTTCGACGCGCGCCACTCGTGCAACGCTACCGCGGTAATTTGTACCCGTCGCTGGCGCTATCGCTTGTCCATGTACTCGAGGGTGCCCCGCCAGTCGGTTTCATCTTCGCCAATGACAGCCGACGAGGCATCGACCTTGAAGCCTTTCGCCTCGGCGAGCGCAATATCCCGGTCAACGAGCAGTCGGCGGTCTTCATCCCGTTTCGTGGACCCCAGGAAAGTTTTCGCTACATCCCGGCGAGAGACGTCATCAATGGAACCGTCGGCAACGACGCTCTGGAGAACAAGATCGTACTGATGGGCGCAAGTGCCGCCGGATTGCTCGATTTGCGCTCAACACCGGTTGGGCAGCGGTATATCGGTGTCGAAGTGCACGCCAATCTTGTTGCCGGCCTGCTCGATGGCACGATCCGCAAGCAGCCTGCCTGGTCTGTCGGTCTCGAGCTTGTCCTGCTTTTTCTGGTTGGTGCGCTGATTGCATTGCTGTTGCCCCGGCTGTCGCCGCTTAACACGCTTTTGTTTGTCTCGGCCATCCTCGCCGTCACCATGGCAGGCAACCTCTGGCTCTGGAGCGCGTTCAACCTGGTCATCCCGATTGCCCCGTTGCTCGGATACACACTTGTCTGCGGGCTCTTGCAAATCACCTACGGCTTTTTCATCGAGCAAAGAAACAAACGGCACCTGTCGCAGATTTTTGGCCAGTACATACCGCCCAGCGTAGTCGAAGAAATCGACGCAAGCGGAGCCGATGTCTCGCTGCAGGGTGAGACGCGCAATATGAGCGTGCTGTTCTCGGATGTTCGCGGCTTTACCACGATCTCCGAAGGTCTCGATGCCCGCGAACTCACTCAAATGATGAACGAATTCCTAACGCCGTTTACTCGCGTCATCCAGCAACACCGTGGAACGATCGACAAATACATGGGCGACTGCGTCATGGCGTTCTGGGGGGCGCCCCTGCCTGACGAGAATCATGCACGCAATGCCCTGCTCGCTGCCTTTGGCATGATCGACGCTGTACACGCGCTCGATGAGACCTTTGAAGCCAAGGGCTGGCCTCGCGTTCGCGTCGGCGTGGGCATTGCGACCGGCGATATGAACGTCGGCAACATGGGCTCGGAGTTTCGTGTCGCTTACACCGTGATGGGCGATACCGTGAATCTCGGCAGCCGGCTTGAAGGCCTCACCAAGCAGTACGGCGTGGACATCATTGTCAGTGCCAATACAGCGGCGGTCATTGACGATTTCGCCTTTCGGGAACTCGACCTCGTGCGCGTCAAGGGCAAGCAGGAACCGGTCGCAATATTTGAGCCTGTCGGCCTGCGGGCAGAGCTCAGCGCCGAGGCCGTCGCAAGACTCGCAGATTATGAAAAAGCGCTAAGCCTCTACAGGAGTCGCGACTGGGATTCCGCAGACGCATTGTTCAAAAAATTGAAAGAACACGGTGGCGACCTTCTATATAATGCGTACCTCGATCGGATAGAGCGCTTCAGACAAGAGCCACCGGCTGCGAATTGGGACGGGGTGTTCGACCACCAGAGCAAATAGCTCCGCCGCGGGTTCTGCTCGTTCGGCTCAGGGGATAAATCAAATAACAATGATGCCTTTCGCTAAAACCCTGGCAGGCGCCAGGCTGTTACTTCTGATATCGCTGGTCACAGGCACCGGTCTTGCCTCCGCGAACGATACGCTGCAGGTTGCAAGCAGCGCGGATACCCAGCGCTTCCTGGCCCGTGCCGAGGATTTGTTGACGCTCGGCGAAACCGCGGCGGCCTATCAACTGCTCAGCGAGAAGGAATCCAAACTCGCCGGCAACCCCTTCTTCGATTACCTGCTCGGTGTCGCGGCGCTGGATTCAGGCCGTGCCAGCGACGCCATTTTCAGTTTGCGACGGGCGCTCATTGTCGCACCAGGCTTTTCCGGTGCACGCATGGAACTGGCCAGGGCGTACTTTGAGTCTGGCAATATGGCGCAGGCCCGCCCGCTGTTCGTGCAATTGCTGGATGAACAACCTCCCGCTGCCGTTCGCGCCGTCATCGACGACTACATCGCGTCGATCGATGCATCACCCGCCGCGCCGAAAAGCAGTCTTCGATTCCATTACGACGTCGCGGCAGGCTACGACACGAATGCCAACGGCTCGACAGACAGCCAGCAGTTCCTGGGGTTCATGCTGAGCCCGAACAATGTCGAAGCGGACTCGTCTTTCGCCGAACTCGGCGGCGGTTTTTCCTGGAGCAAACCCAGCAGCACTCGCGTCGCCTGGTATACCAACGGCCGCCTTGCTTACCGGCATAACCCGGATGCCGACTTCGTCGACTCTGCGCTAGTAAGCGTCGCGGGCGGGATGAGCTGGCAACGTGGGAAGTTTTTCGGCCGCGCCGGTCTCGACGCCTACTGGTCAGCCCGTGACGGCAGTGCCAACCAGAACCAGGTCGGTCTGGACACCTTGATCGGCCGGCGGCTTGGCAGTCAATGGGACTTAAGCCTGGGCATTCGCGGCGGCGCCCTGCGCTACGACGACAACATCGACATCATGGATGTCAATCGCCTGATGTTCACCGGTCGGCTTGGCCGCGCTTTTTCCTCCGGCGGCAGCTTTGGCATCGAACTGGTCGGCGGTAATGATTCAGAGCGGCGCGGCAATTCGCCGTACGGCAACACCAAACTCGGCGGCCGCATCACATTGTATGCACCGGTTGGCCACGACCGGATGCTGTACTTCTCGAGTGGCAGCCTGACCAGCGACTACGATGGCCTGTTCTTCGGTACACCGCGCGAGGACACACAAGTGTCAACACTGATCCAGGTTGAATTCAGGAATGTCCTCAAAGACGGCCTGTCGCTGACACCGCGACTGCGCCACATCGACAACGATTCGGATGTCGCGCTCTACGACTATGACCGACTGGAAATCAGCCTCAACCTCCGGTGGACACCCCAATGATGTTTCCAAAAACTCACCACGTCCTGCTTTTGATAAGCGCGTACTCGCTGCTCAGTTCCGGCCTGGCAACCGCTGCGGATGCCGGATCGGTATTGTTTGTCAAAGGTGCTGTCACCGCCGAACGAACACCGGCTGTCAGTCTCAACCGGGGTGACACCGTGCTGGACGACGATACCATCGCGACCGGCGACGCATCGCGCGCTCAGCTGCTGATGATCGACGGGGCGAAAATTGCGATTCGGCCCAACAGTGTCCTGCGAATCGACGAGTACGCTTACGAAGAGTCGGCAGCGACCGTCGTCTCACAATCGGACAACAAGAGCGTTCTGTCGCTGGTCAAAGGCGGATTCCGCACGATTACCGGTGCCGTTGGCAAGGAAGATCGTTCCAACTACGAGGTGCGGACACCCGTCGGTGTGCTGGGCATTCGGGGCACCAATTTCGCCGTGCTGCTGTGTGGCGGTGATTGCAATGCGGCGCCCAATGTCGCTGCTGGCCAGCCCATTGAGGATGGCCTCTATATAGCGGTTACGGACGGCGCCGTTGTGTTTCGCGCACAGGGCGGCGAGATTGTCGTCAGTGCCGGCGAGTTTGCGTTTATTCCGATGGCAACGCGAGTTCCGGAACCGCTGGACGAACCACCGGCCTTGCTCATGGACGATGAGCTGCGTCTGGACGCCGATGGCAGCACCAACCTGTCCGGATTCGACAGCAAACTCGGCACCCGCCGCAGCCCGGATACCAACAAGCCTGGCGGACAAAGCAGTGCACCCGATGATGGAAGTTCCGGCGAGGCACCGCGGCAACCAGTGATCGGCACCGACGCCGACGGATCGCAAATTGACATCACACCGGGTACGACGCCGCAACAACGCATCGGTCGCATGATCAGTTTTGCGACCGGTCCTTTTGGCGGTGCCAGCACCCACAGCGGCACCCAGTTCAATGAACCCGCCGAACTTCAACTTGACCTGTCCAACAACCTGGTCGGTTTCAGCGGCCCGTACCCGGCTCAAGCGGCACCGCTGACGGCGGCGGTTGACATTGGCACGTCGGCGAATGTCGAGACCGGCTTTGATTCGATAACGGTTCTGCGATGGGGTCGCTGGTCGGGCGGTATCGCAAGCGCTGTCGTTCCCGGCAATACCGGCGACGACAGCGTGGACCTCAGTAACCAGAGCCTTCACTGGGTCAGTGGACCGGATCAGGCGGCACCGGCAATGCCGATCACCGGCGTCGCAAATTACACGCTGGTTGGCGGCACGTCCCCGACCGACAATCTTGGCAATATTGGCGTCCTGGGCAGTGCAAGCTTCAGCGCCGACTTTACCAACCTTCGCGTTGACAGCACGCTGGTCATCGATATCGCGGGCATGAACTGGACGGCAAGCGGCACCGGAAACTTAGGTTCCATCGCCGGTTTGCCACCGCACCTGTTCTTCGGCAATTACGGCACCGTCAGCATTGACGGCGTTGCGGCCGGCACAGGACAGTTCACCGGCTTCTTCAGCGAACCTGGCACCACGTCAGACCCGGCAATCCCCGGAGGGGTCGGACTGACCTACAGCCTGCAGGACGGGCAAGGTGCAATGACGGTTTCCGGCGCGGCTGCTTTCGCAAACCCGTGAAGTTGGAGCTCGTCATCGTCGGTGCCGGGCCGGCGGGATTGAGCGCGGCGGCCCACGCCGAAAAGCTGGGTCTGACTTACCTGCTGCTGGAGAGCAGCAAAGCACCGGCGAATACCATCCAGCGCTACCAGAAAGGCAAGCATGTCATGGCCGAACCTGCGGTAGTGCCGTTACGCAGCGACCTTCGATTCTCGGCAGGAACTCGTGAAGCTATTCTCGACAGCTGGGAAAGCGGCATTAACAGCCTCGGTGTCAACGTTCGGTACAACGCTGAGGTTGTCGCGATACGCGGAGAACGGCCCGACCTCGTTTTATCACTCGCCGGCGGCGAAAACCTGACGGCCGAAAACGTCATTCTGTCGATCGGCCTGCAGGGCAATCCACGCAAAATCGGCGTCGAAGGCGAAACAGACCGCAGTGTGCAGTACACGCTGGACGATCCCGACGAATACCGCGGCGAGACCATCGCCGTCGTTGGTGCCGGCGACGCCGCCATTGAGAATGCAGTCGCACTGGCGCGCAACAACACAGTCATCATCATCAATCGCCGCGACGAGTTCGCGCGCGCAAAAGACGGCAACCTCACCCTGATAACCCGCGCGATCGAAGACGAATCGATCAGCTGCTTTTACAACACGGGCGTCGCATCAATAGAACCTTCGGTCGCAATCAATTTAAACACCGAAACCGGCGAAACACGCCTGCCCTGCGACCGCATCATTGCCAGAATCGGCGCAATCCCGCCGCGAAAGTTTGTGGAGTCGACGGGTATCCGCTTCCCGAGCGACGACCCAACGACGTTGCCGGAACTGAGCAGCCAATACGAGTCGAACGTGCCGGGTCTGTATGTTATCGGAGCGCTGGGCGGTTACCCGCTGATCAAACAGGCGATGAACCAGGGTTACGAAGTTGTCGAGTTCATCAAAGGCAACGAAATTCTTCCAGCGGATCACGGCATTCTCGAAGAGAAGTTTCAACACCTGCCCTACGACAAGAGCGTCGACGAAACGCTGGAGATTATTCGCGACAACATACCCTTGTTCGAAAACGTCAATGGCCTGGTCCTGCGCGAACTGGTACTCGCCAGTACACTGCTGACGCCGGCAAAATCAGACGTCATATTTCACAAGAATGATTACACCAATACGTTCATTTCGATCGTCGAAGGGGAGGTTGATGTCGAGACTGACAGCGGCAACCTCATTACGCTGGGACCGGGTCAATTTTTCGGCGAAATGAGCCTGTTGTCGGGTCGT